>CAYRFY010000025.1:0-4188 GCA_964423635.1 uncultured Armatimonadia bacterium
TGCTCGGTGGTGGCGCCGTCGCTTTGGGCCCGGATGATCCTCACCGGGTTGCCGCTGGAGTCGACGCCCTCCTTCGGTATTCCTGAACCCAGGAGGTCTTCCAGCTTCAACGGGTAACAGCCGTTGGCCGCGCGGAACCTCAGCAGATAGCCGTCGATCTTCTCCAGCGGGGCGTTGAGCCTGGAATCGACATGCGCACGGCCGCCGATGGCCCCGGCGTGGGCGCGGGGCAGCCAGCGCACCGAGGCGATACCCGCCAACACGGCGACCGCGGCCACGGCCAGCCACACGGACTGGACGCACCGCCGCGGCCTCTCGCCCAGGAAGCCACCCACCAGCAGGAAAACGAAGAGCAGCCCCCCGGCGGCCGCCGCCGTCACCCAGGCAATGGCTCCCAGTAGGTGCTCCGGACGCTCCGAGAGCGCCGCCGCGCCCACGGCAATGCACGCCAAGAGGGCCGCAGCCCCGGGGAGCCACACCGCCGCCGCACGGCGGCCGATTCCGCGCAGGCCCAGGAAGACCCAGCTCCCCATCACCGCGGCCAGGGCCACCATCAGGGCGCCCTCCAGTGGACCGATCTCGTCCAGCCGCCATGACAGGCGGCGCACCCACGGCCCCAACTCCCACCGCGAGCCGTGCAGCAACCGTGTCATCTCCCACAGGATCCACGCCGTGCAGGCCGCGACCAGAGCCCCATGCAATCTCTGCCGGCCCGACGGGGCAGCGACGTCATCAGACGTGGCGTCCTCGCGGCCAGGTGGGAGCCACGCAGCAAGGCCGATCGTCAGGGCTACGAGCACGCCGATCGACCACAGCGAGCCCTGACCCACCGCGATCATCAGCACCAGTGTCACCGTGGTGGCGGCTACGCCCAGGAGACGAAGTCCGGGCAGTCCGCGGCGCCACAACGCGACTCCCGAGATGAGCCAGTAGGCCATGGCGGCCATCAGCGCCAGTAGCAGGTAGCTCCCGAAGCGCCTGAATAGAGCGTCCGCCCGGGCCGCGGCAAGCTCCAGGCGCGGATAGTAGATCACGCCCCTGCGCTGGATCACCGTCCGCAACACTCCGAGGTTCGGCGCCGCCGCGAAGCTGAGATCCACCATGTCCTGCGGTCTGGGGTAGGCCCACAGTCTCGTGGCCCACATCGTCTCCGGTCTCCAGGGGCCATCGCGGCCGACGACGGCGCTGTCCCTGCGAAAATGGAAACCGACCGCGGCGGCCGCCGGCACTCTGCTCTCGCAAAGCACGCCTCCCGGTGTTGCCTCCAGCGCTCGCCGGCGAACCGAGGCGTAGCTATGGCCCTTCCGATGCCAGATGTGCTCCGGGAGGGCAACCTCATCCCATTGCTCGCACACGTGCGGCCCCGGGGCGACCACCGCCAGACAGATGGCGGTGCGCTCCCGGGAGCTGGCACGGGAGATGTACAGGGGGAATACGAGCTTCTCGGTGTCGAAGCAGATGCCGATGGGGGCCACGTCCTGCAGCGTGGGCTTCTCCGCGGCCAGACCGGAACGGATGCGCATGGCCACGAAGTACCAACCCAGCTCCACATAGTGTCCGAACACATCGGCGCTGTCGGTGGGCACCCGGTAGCCGTGGCGACGCAGCCAGTTCACGAGCACCTGATCGCCGGTGGAGGAGAGCACGGCCACATCGTAGTCACCCACATCCATGCGCTCGTGAACCGTGACCTCGGCGGCGCCCTCACCGGCGACGGCCGCCTCCATCTCGAGCCCACCCGGGGGAGGCACCATATCCATCTTGGCACGGAGGTCCTGCTTCGGGTCGCGAATCGTGGTGCGGACCTCGGGCCGAGTGGCCGCGAAGACTTCGTCCATGAACGGGCCCGAGGCCATGAACACGTCCTCGCGCCCGGGCCTGCCCGGCACCGGTACTACCCACGCGAACTCACCGGCGAGACCATTGTACGTGGTCTGCAACAGCAGGGCCTCGCGCTTTCCGGGAAGCTCGATGACCACCCCCTTCTGCTCGGTGGAGGCCACGCCCGTGTAGCCGTACACGCGCTGGGTATAGTCGGGTTCGGCGAACACCCCGTCCGCCTCCGCAGGCGGCCCGTAGAGGGTACAGAGCAGGAGGCTCGGAAGCGAGACAATTGCCCACCGTTTGGCAGTGCAGTCGCGCCTTGTCATGGCAACACCCCCAGAATTGCGCCACACTGGAGCGAAGCTCGAGAGTTGGACGACGCTGTTAGCGGCCTGGTTCCGCCGCTAATGGCGACATTCCGCATCTTTGTCGCAGTTCCTGTCCCCTCGCGGTGAGCGCCCCATGGGCCCTGTGGATGCGCGCTTCACCGGGCGTGTTGATCTGGGGCTGATGGTTCATTAACCCTTCTTCGCTAAGCTGCTACAAGACGGCGCCTGGCCGCGGTCGTAGGAGGAGGCCGCCGGCGGGAAGCCGGAGAAGATTGAGGCTGTGAACGACCACATCATCATTCCCAAGCGGCGGCTCGACCGGCGCCTTCCCGGCGCCCGGCGCGAGCCACGGAACGACGGAGGAGTTAGGTATGGCAAGCAGACGTCGCACGTATAGCACCGCACATCACCATCTGGCGGCGGGCATCCTCTGCCTGCTGCTGATCGTCCCCCTGACCTCGGCGTGGGCCCAGACAGCAACGGGGATCGTCTTCGACGACACAAACGCAAATGGGACCCGCGACGGCGACGAGCCGGGCATCGCCGGGGTCGGGGTCTCCAACGGTGTTGAGGTCGTTACCACCGATGGGCAGGGACGCTGGAGTTTGCCCTGCGACGATGACTGTGTTCTCTTCGTGATCAAGCCCACGGGCTGGGCCGTGCCGCTTTCGGAGGATAACGTCCCGCGATTCTACACCATCCACAAGCCCGAGGGCTCACCGACGATGGGGTCCCCCGGCGTTGCCCCCACCGGACCGCTGCCGGCTTCGGTGGACTTCCCCCTGCGGCGCAGCGAGGAGCCCGGCGAGTTCCGGGCCCTGCTCATCGGCGACACGCAGGTGACCAATGTCGAGGAGATTCAGTATCTGTGCCACGACGTGCTGGAGAGCATCGCCACCGGCGAGGACGGCGCCTCACTGGCCTTCTCGCTGGGTGACAATGTGAACAACGTTCCGGACCTGTCCGGGCGGGTCGCCGGGGCCATGGCCTCCCTGGGCATGCCGGTGTACTACGTCCTGGGCAACCACGATCGCAACTACGACGCCCCCGGCGCCCCGCACGATGTGGCCACCTTCAACAGGTACTTCGGACCGGCCGACTACTCCCTCAACTACGGTGGTGTGCACTTCATCGTGCTCAACGACGTGGTCACCACCGAGGGCGCCAAGTATACCGGCGGGTTCAATGACGACCAACTGACCTTCGTCGAAAACGACCTGGCCCTGGTGCCGAAGGACACGCTGGTTGTCTACATGCTGCACATCCCGATGGTCGAGAACATCCGGAGACGGGCGGACTTCTTCTCCCTGTTCGAGGGGCGCGAGAACGTCTTCGGCGTCTCGGCCCACTGGCACAAGCAGAGTCACTGGTTCATGGGCCCCGATCAAGGCTGGCCCAATGAGCAGCGGCACCATCACCTGGTCAACGTCACCTCCTGCGGCGCCTGGTGGGGCGGCAAGTTGGACTACTGCGGCCTACCCGACACCACCATGGGCGACGGGGTCCCCAATGGCTACACGGTGCTGCACTGCAGCGGCAATACCTACCGCACCGAGTATGTGCCTTCCCGGCTCCCGCGGAGTTACCAGATGCGAATCTGGACCCCTGAGGTGGTGGCCGCGGACGAGGCCGCCCAGACCCGGGTGTACGTGAACGTGTTCGCCGGCTCGGAGCGCTCGACGGTGGAGATGAAGGTCGGAGACGCCACAGACTGGGTGGCCCTGGACCGCGTCCCGAACCCCCGCAAGGAGGATGTGGAGGCATACAAGGCCGCCTTCGCCGAGAGAGTGGCCAAACGGCAGAAGTATGACGGTGAGTACCAGCTCGCCGGTCTGGAGCCCTCGCCGCACCTGTGGGCGGGCATGCTGCCGGCGGGTCTCGCCAAGGGATACCACTGGGTCCGCGTGCGCACAACGGACATGTACGGCACACTGTACGAGGCGGTGCGCCTGTTCGAGGTGCTGTAGGCCGTTCACCTGGTCTGTCCTGCGGGGCGTGGGCGCCGACGGCAGACGGCGCCTCACCCCCGCCCTGC
>CAYRFY010000025.1:4288-24831 GCA_964423635.1 uncultured Armatimonadia bacterium
GGGCTTCCCCCTCTCCCTTATTCGCCCAAACGACGGGCGAAACGGGAGGAGGGGGAAACGGCGAACCACCGTGGCGCGTGGCGCGGAACGGCGACGGGCCGACGGCAGACGGCGCCTCACCCCCGCCCTACGGGCTTCCCCCTCTCCCTTATTCGCCCAAACGACGGGCGAAACGGGAGGAGGGGGCAGGGGCTCGCGCCCGGCAGTCCAGCTAGGTTTTCGATCGGCCCACACGGGCATCACTCCCCGCAGGAGTCTCCTGGCCCTCCGGCGAATGGCTAACGCCGTTTGCAGTTCATCCGGCGTGAGAACTACCTAGGAGGCAGAGTAGGGATGCGCGTTCTGGTCACCGGCGGCTCAGGCACCGTGGGACGCACTGTGTGCGGGCGTCTGGCCCGCGAGCATGAGGTCATCAACTTCGATCAACAGCCCTCGCCCGAGCCCGTGGGGCGTTTCATCCGCGGGGATATCCTCAATACCGCCCATCTGATCGACTCCATGCGAGACATCGATGTGGTCGTGCACCTGGCCGCCGTCCCCACCCTGAACGCCGCCCCTACCGATACCACGATGGAAGTCAACGTCATGGGCACCCAGCGAGTGCTGGAGGCAGCGGCTTTGGGCAGCCCGGGGCGCGCGATCGTGGCCAGCAGCGATTCCACCTTCGGCTTCGTCTTCGGCCGCGGGCTCATCAAGCCTCAGTACATCCCCGTGGATGAGGGGCATCCCACAAGGCCACTGGACCCCTACGGCCTGAGCAAGGTCATCAAGGAGGAGATCTGCCGCCGCTACACCCGAGACACCGGGCTGCAGACCATCTGCCTGCGCTACTGCTGGGTCTGGAGCCCTGAAACCTACAAGAGCCTCGCCGCAATGGCCGATGCTCCCGAGCAGTTCGTGGGCCAGCTCTGGGGCTATGTGGATGTGCGCGATGTGGCGCAGGCGGTGGCCAAGTCTGTCACCGCTCCGGAGATCGAGCACGAGACCCTCCTCATCTCGGCCGATAACACTTTCGCGCGTCTGCCCTCACTGGAGCTGGCCAGGCAGTTTCTCCCGCCCGACATCGAGGTTCGCGAAGACTGGTTCGCCCAAAGCCCGCGCCGGACGTTCATGGACTGCTCGCGGGCCAAGACGCTCCTGGGTTTCCAGCCGGAGTACGACTGCTGGGAAGAGGCCGGGATGGTCGTCTGAGTGCGGGAACGGCCGAGAACGGCAGGGAACGTCGCACCACAGAGACACGGAGTACGCGGAGTTCCACGGAGAACGGCGGGAGAGGCGAACGGCGGAGCACGGCGACGGCTGAAGACGGAGCACACCAAAGCGGTTCAGGGTGAATCACATGGCCAAGAACGTTCGCGTAACAACCATCGCCTGGTCGGCGGGGTCGGCCGGGTTGCAGAGCCTGGATGAGACCCACGAGAAGCTGGGAGAGCTACTGGAGGAGGCCGCCCGCGCGAAGCCGGACTTGGTGGCGCTCACCGAGTTCTGTAACGTTCACGGGGGCTGCGACTGGCCCGAGCAGGCCGAGCCCATCCCCGGCCCCACAACGGAGTTCGTCGCCGCGCTCGCCCGCAAGCACCGTATGTACGTGGTGTGCTCCCTCCCCGAGCGCGAGGGCGACCACATGAGGAACACCTCGGCCTTCATCGACCGTGAGGGACAGGTTGTCGGTAAGTACAACAAGTACCAGCCCACCGTTGGTGAGATGGAGAAGGGCATCGTCCCCGGCGAAGAGGGCTACGCCTTCGACCTGGACTTCGGCAGGGTCGGCGCGGCCATCTGCTTCGACCTCAAGTTCGTCGAGGTCGGGCAAAGCCTGGCCAAGAACCGTTGCCGTCTATGCGTGTTCTCCTCCATGTTCATCGGCGGCATCCGCCTGCAGCACTGGGCCCGAGACTTCGGGATGTACGTGGTATCCTCCGTCCCGGCGCGCAGCTACATCGTGGACATGAGCGGGCGCGTCCTGGCCGAGACGGGCAGGGAGCACAATCAGGTGAGCGCCGGCCTGCTGCCCCCCATCGCCTCGGCCGTCATCAACATGGACCGCTGCCAGTTCCATCTGGACAGCAACCAGAACAAGTTTCCCGAGATACTGAGGAAGTACGGACCCGGAGTGGAGATCGAGAACTACTATCCGGAGGCCCATTTCACGCTCGCCAGCAACATGGACGACGTGACCGTGGAGGACATCAGTCGCGAGTTCGAGCTGGAGCCCTGGCTGGACTATCTGGACCGCTCTCGCGCCGTGCGCCAGGAGACGCTGGCCAGGTTCCACGGCGGGCAGTGAGGCGCTTCTTTCGCGTCAATAGGCCGGGCGCGCCATCCCCGGTGGTGCGCCTCGAAGCCCGGCCGAAATGCCCGGCCTGCCGTCAGGATGTCATCCTGAGCGTGAATCTCGCGCAGCGAGATAGCGAAGGATCTCGCCCTATCCCGGGAGATTCTTCGAGTTCCTCCTGCCGGGAGCCGACGTCCTCGGAATCACACTCCCACGCGCATGTGGTCTTGTCGGCCGCGCTTCTGGACCGCTCGGCCGGCGCGCGGTCTCGGCCGGACCACCACCAGACACACGGAGGCGTTCGCATGAGGTTGCCCGTCATCCCATTGGTTGCGCTGGCAGTCGGGGCCTGTGTCGCCGGCTGTTGCGCTCAGGTCACTATCACCGCCGGCGAGGATTCCTTCATCGCTAAGGGCGCCGCTTACGAGGCCACCGTCTCCACGAAGGATGGCTGCATGACCGGCCTCAAGGTGGCCGGGAACGAGCTATTCACCACAGAGGGCGACTTCCCGCGCGGGGCGTACATGTACCAGGACGGCATCCTGCGGCTACCTCAGGTATCCCATAGCTCGGAGACCACAGTGACGGCAGAGAGCGACCAGGCCGCCGTCCGCTACGAGTTCGGCCCCGACACCCAGACATGGACGCTGAGCAACAAGACCGACAAGACGGTGCTCATGGTCATCGTGCTGGACCCGGCCGTGAGGGCCGTCAGAGACGCCGCGGGATTCTGGGAGAAGGCCCCCACGGAGCAGCCCTGGACGGAGGCGGCCTGGTTCCGGGACGGCGCGAGGCTGATCGCCCGCGGCACCACCAGGGTCTGGGGACCGTGGGGCGAAGGCCATCAGATCCTGCAGGTGGACATTCCCGCCGGGGAGAGCCGTGAGCTCAAGCTACAGCTCGGAACCCCGACTGAGGAGGAAGCCAAGCTCGCCATGGAGACCGTGAACAGGATAGTAGAGCCACCCCAAGACCCGGAGGGCCCGATGTGGGACCTTGAGAGGTTCGCCGCGCCGCCGCAGACGTACCCGGCTGAGGGTTTCGAGGCCGAGGGCGTCCGGGCCGTGTTCTACGAGGGGGTGCCCTTCCGGGGCCGGCCCACTCGGGTCTTCGCCTGGATCGGGCTCCCGGAGATCAAGCCGGGAGAGAAGGTACCGGGTATGGTGCTGGTCCACGGCGGCGGGGGCACGGCGTTCGAAAACTGGGTACGCCTGTGGACCTCCCGCGGCTACGCGGCCATCGCCATGGACACCTGCGGCTGTGTGCCCAAAGGCAGCTACGGGAACTGGCAGCGCCACCCCTACGGCGGGCCGGCGGGCTGGGGCGGCGCAGGACAGATCGACGCGGCTCGCGAGGACCAGTGGACCTTCCATGCGGTGGCCGACGCGCTCCTTGCGCACTCGTTGCTGCGGTCACTGCCCGAGGTGGACCCGGACCGCATCGGGCTCACCGGCATCTCCTGGGGCGGCTACCTGTCCTGCATCATCGCCGGCGTCGACTCGCGCCTGAGGTTCGTCGCGCCCGTCTATGGCTGTGGCTACTATCTGGACACAAACTTCGGCGGCATGGTGCGCGGCCTGGGCGGCGAGCGCACGGAACGCTGGATGCGCTGGTGGGACCCGTCGGCCTACCTGCCCGACGCCGCCATGCCCATGCTCTGGGTCACCGGAAGCAATGACTTCCACTATTGGTTCCCCGGTCTGCAGAAGTCCTATCGCGCCGCCCCGGGCGACAGGACGCTGTGCATCCGCCTGCGCATGCCCCACGGCCACGGCCCGGCGGGCGAGGGACCCCAGGAGATCGGGGTCTTCGCCGACAGCATCCTCAAGGACGGTGCCCCGCTACCCACCTTCACCGGTCAGGGCCGGGACGGCGCCTCCGTCTGGGCCACCTACGAGAGCGCGGTGCCCATCGCCAGGGCGGAGCTGAACTACACCCTCGCCACCGGCAACTGGCCGGACCGCGAGTGGATCGCGGTCCCGGCGTCGCTGGACGAGCCCGGCAAGGTCACCGCCACGCTGCCGGAGGGCACGAGGGTCTACTACATCAATCTCTTCGACGACCGCGACTGCGTGGTGAGTACCGAGCACGTGGAGCTGGAGGGGCAGTAGCGTCGCCTGAGCCTCACTCCCAGACCGGGCGCGGGGCCCCGGGGACCCACGCGGTGCCCCATTGCAGCACGCGGGCGGGCCGGTCGGCCGGGTCCGCGAGCAGACAGCGGAGGGCCTGGAACCACGCGCGCCCGCTGTCGCTCTTGAAGTCGACACTGTGGCTCAGCTCGCGCATCATCTCGGCCGCGAGGTGGGTGTCACAGACCGTCGCCGCCGCCAGGAGACTGAAGACCCGGCGTCCGTCATTGGCGAATGTGAGCAACCCCTGCTGGGCCCGCACGTCCCGGATCAACTCCGCCGTCATCTGCGGATTGGCGACGGCCAGCCCACGGAGGTGGCCGCAGTCGTGGGGATACGCGCTATTGGGCAGCTCCGGCGGCCGCAGCGATAGCGCCAGCCATTGTGCCCACTCCGCTGCCGGATGCCCGAGCCGCGCGGCGATCAGAGCCAACTCGCCAGCGACGAAGTCCGACGGCGGGTGTGCGGTGCCGCCTTCGTAGGTAGCCACAGCTCCCACGGCCTCCTCCAGCGCCGCCGCGGCCCGCTCGGGGGCCATCTCGGCGGCGGCCAGAGCCGCGTAGCCCAGGGCACGGGCACGGTGCAGCCTGTCGTGGGCACTGCCCGCCAGGTCTATCGCGCGGTCGGGAGCGGTGGGGGCCATGGCGTAGGCCACCTCGGCCAGGAGCCTGTCACGCTCCTTCGGTACGACCCCAGACATCAGCTCGACTGCCTTCTCCGGCTCGTGGGCTGCGATGCGTGCGGCGATGCGGCCCCGACATTGGGCCACGAAGCCGGCGTCTGTGTGGCCATCGAGCAGGCTCAGGGCGGCCGGGAGGTCCAGTCGGCACAGTTCGGCGGCGATGTTGGCCCGAGCGTACGTCGCGTCCCTCTCGTCGCCAAGCTCTTCCGCAAGCGCCTCAGCTTCGCGGAGCAAGGGCTCGGCGGCCGCCGGGTCTGCGTCCCACAGGGCCCCGGCAGCCTGCGCCAGGCGCACCGCCTTCTGGGCAGGCTCGGCTATCTCTCGCGCCGCCGCCACGGCACGCAGCAGGAAGTCCCTGACCAGCTCCGGGTGGTCGGTTGTCATGCGCCCGGCGCTGCGTAGAAGCGACTCCACCTGATCCTCAGGCCACACCATGCGCTCGACGTAGCCCAACGCCGCCCGAGGGTCCCGGCCTGACACACGGTGGGCCGCGACCTCCAGCGCCGTCTTCACCAGCCACTCAGCGTCTCCGACCAAAGCAAGCGCGCGCTCAGGGTCGACCATCGCCCAGGTGCTCACCAACTCGAAGCGGGCCCGGTGGTTCTCCACCGGAACCCGGCCGGTGATCTCCTCCAGCAACTCCAGGGCGATCCGGCGGTCGGCCTCGGCATCGGTGAGAGGTCGCAAGTCCCGGGCCGCACTCACTTGCGGGGCCTTGGGGATGAGCGCCAGGGTGATGGTGACGTCCAGGGAGCCCGCCTGCACCTTCACCCCTCCCAGAGCGTCGCCGAGCCGCGCCACGATCCACGCCGGACCGGCGTAGAGCCCTGAGAGCCGGAATGCGCCGCCGGCGTCGGTCTGCTTCACGAGCTTCCCGAGCCCCTCCCCATTGGCGTAAACCGTCGCCGCGGTGACGGGCCTGCCGTCGAGGTCGACAACACGCCCGGCCACCGTGCCGCTCGCCTCCAGTAGCGTCACTGTCCCCACGTCATGGACCTCTCCGGCCGCCGCGGTCCATCTCTCCGAGCGCACCGTGCGATAGCCCGCCCTGGCGATCACCGCGGCATACGAGCCGAAGGGGAACAGCGCCTCACTGAGAAACCGCCCGTCGCCGCCGGTGCGGCCCACGGCTGCCTGGGTCGTATCTACCCCGCCCCGTTGCTCAAGCCGCCACTCCACACCCACCTCGGCATCCGGCACCGGCGCCCCGTCGGCGTCCACGGCCTGCAGCGCAACGCGGCAGCCCACGCCGTCCTCGACTGCGAGACGCAGGGGTGTCTTGGTCTCAGCATCGACCGCCGGCCGATCCCGGGTCATCAAATCATCGGAGCGCGCCCACAGCCGCCAGGGAGGCCACATTTCCGGATCGATCCGCGCGGGCCTCCTGGCCACGGTGATCGCGAAACGCCCGGCGTCGTCGCACTCCACGGGCTTGCCATAGCCGTCTCTTTCGCCGTAGACCTGCCCACGTGCCACCGGCCTGCCGCCTGCATCAACCACGACGCCCTCGAGCCGGACGAAAGACACCAACTCGATGTCCCGCGCCCTCACCGGCTCGTCAGCCACGGTCACCTGAACGGAGGGCACCCCGGCCTCCGGCGACCAGTACGCCAGAGGAAGTTTGTGGACGGACAGACTCAGGGTTCCCGGCAGCGCTCGAAAGCGGTAGATGCCCTGAGCGTCGGTGACGGAGTGCACCAGCGCGCGCGCGCCATCGGAACACCACACCCCTATCCCGGCCACCGGCTCCTGCGTGACGGCGTCGATGACACGTCCCGTGACCTCGGAGGCGGGCCGCAGCTCCACCCGCACCTGTGTGGTCTCGCCCGACTTCACCTGAACCTCCACCGGATGGGCCTGCCGGCGCGCCTCGGGCGGAAAGCGGAACGTCACCCTGGTGAGACCCGGTTGCAGCGGCTCAAGCAGCGCCGTGCCGTCGGCATCGGTTGTGCCCTTCTCTCGCGAAGACGCCGGGAAGTGGTAGGGCACGGAGGCGGCCAGCAGCCCGACGCCCGCCGCGGCCCCCGGGCTTTCCTCACATACCAGCTTCACACGCACAGCGCCGGACGGCGAGATGACCACGGGCGCCTGATCCCCGGTGCCGAGGCCCATCTGGACCCTGCCGAAGGCCTCCGTCAGGGCTACCAGCCGCAGGGCGTGCCGTGCGGGGGCTATCGAGGTTGAGAAGCGACCTTCCTCGTCGGTCTCCACGGCCATGGCCTCGGTCAGTTCCTCTGGCAGTCGCACCGAAGCGCCTACGCCTCCCGGCAGATTGACGGGCCCCACGCGGGCCACCACTCCCTTGCCCGTCTCGTCCACCAGACGGCCCGCTCGCGCCACCGCAGCCGGGCACTGGAGGCGCACTTGCCCCAGCGCCACGGCATCGAAGCGCAGCTCCTGGTGGGCAACCGCCAGCCCCTCGCGATAGGCCACCGCCAGCGCCCCGTAGACCCGCGACGGCAGCCCCATCTCCACATCGGGAACGGAGAACCTGCCCGCACCATCGGCAGTCGCCCGGCCTTCCACTTCAGGCTCAGCCCAGTCGGGCTGTCCGTGGACGATCCAGACTCTGGCTCCGGCCACAGGGGCGCCCGTTTCATCCAAGACGCGCCCGGAGATGGTGACGGGAGCCGCCGTGCTCAGAACTGGGAAGAGGAGAAGCAACAGCCCGTACGCGTTGTTCATCTGCACACACCCCTCGTCCGGCGCGACGCCGTCGCTACCGTGGTTGGTTGACCACATCGCCCGGCACCGTCATTGCTCGTCATGCCGTTGTGCCGCAGTGCCGTTCATCCTGCCCATCGTGTTCTCTCTTCGTCGCCGTTCCCGCTCACTCCACACCCATCGCCCACGGTCGCCAATCCAGATAGTGCCGGTACAGCGTGGTCGACTGCCGATCCTCTGGAGGGGTGGCCAGCAACTCGACAACTCTGATCCACAAGGCACGCTCGGTTGCCTCGGAGCCGCCACTTGGTGAGGTGGCATCGCGCCGGCGAAGAATCTCGGCGGCCAGATTGGCATCCACCGCAGCGGCGGCCAGGACCAGGTTCTGCACGGCATCTTCCGACAACGGGGTCGCTGAGAGCCCGGCTTGTTCCATCGCGTCTGGGATCATCTCGGCCGCGAGGGTCGGGTCGGCGAAGGCCAGGTGGCGCAGCAACTCCGTCTGATTGCGGCTGGTGCGGGAGGCCACAGCCAGCCAGGTGACCCGCTCCGGCTCCGGGTAGCCGATGCGATAGGCGACGCCGGCCAGATCGCACAGGACCTCGGGGTGGCTTGCCGGCGAGTCCATTCCCGCCCTGCCCGCGGCCAGTTCGTCCCGAACCGGTATCAGCACTTCCTCGAAGACTGCCGTCGCCCGCTGCGGGTCCTCCGGCGCCAGGGCCAGCGCGATGTAGGCCAATGCCCGGGCCCGCAGGACAGATGACCTTACGCCCCGCGCGAGGGCAAGCGCCCTGTCCGGGTCCGCCGGCGCCATGGTAGAGGCGATCCTCATGATATCGCCATCGGCCATCCGGCCGTCCGGTATCCACGCGTTGCCGAGCCGCCAGACTCTGGCACGCTGCAGGGCATCGGTTTCGTCGATGAGCCGACAGGCAACGTCCGGATGGGTGGCGGCGATGCGCCCGGCGATTCTCAGGCGGGCCTGGGCGCCGGGGCTGTAGATATCCAGGCCCTCAAGCATTTCCAGTGCCCACGGGAGGTCCAGGAGGCAGAGGGCCTCGGCGGCATGTGCGAGGGCGTAGGCGTTCATCGAGTCGGTCGGCTCCCGGGCCTGCACGCTGTGTTGGACGCGGCGCAGCAGCTCCTCGGCCGCCGGTCGGTCGTATTCCCAGAGCGCATCGGCGACGCGGATCAGACTCCGCATGTCGTCGACGGGCGGCTTGGCGTTGCGGGCGTAGCCCAGGGCGGCAGACGCCAGCTTCCCGGCATTCTCGCCGCGCATGAAGGGCAGTCCGGCAACGGCCGCCTTGTAGCGCCAGGCATCCTCCGGAATTGTCTCCAGGTAGCGCGAGACCACCTCGAACCCGTGCTGCGACAAAGCGGGCGCCAGGCCGAGGCCAAACCACAGGTTTTCCTGCTCCAGGAGCTTCAGCATCCGCTCCGGGTAGAGCATGGCGTAGGCCATCTCGAAGCCGGCAATGCCCCCCTCATGGGCCGGTGGGAACCGCCGCAATCCCTCTTCCAGGAGTTCCGCCGCCACCCGGCGGTCGGTGGCGAAGTCCGTGAGCGAGTGCAGCGGCACGGGCGGCCCCAGCTTCGCCCCCGCCTTGAGGGCACGCATGGCGATGCGGACGTCTCCCTCGCCGACCGCCACCTTCACCGCTCCCACCGCCTCTGGCGAGACGGCCACCACCCTCGCCAGACCCTCCCACAGGCCGTCCAGCGAGAAGGCCCCTGCGGCATCGGTGCCTGTGCGGATCTCCAGAGGCCCCTCGCCGGAGGCGTAGACTTCCGCGCCGCTCACGGGGGCTCCGGCCGCGTCCACCGCGCAGCCGGCCACCACCCCAGGGCCCGCCCCTCCACATAGGCAAGGAGGCTCAGCGTCAAGTTCTTCTTCGGCGGAGCGAGCGCGTCGGAGCCGGCGATAGAGAAGGCACCGTCCCCACCGGAAACCGCCTTCCCGATGACCTCGGACGGTCCATCCGATGCGGATGCGATCAGCCACACCTGTGCCGCCACCAGCGGCCGGCACTCCTCATCCACAACATCGCCCCGGATCGGCATCGCGTCACCGTGGGCCACGACCACGACAGATACAAGCAGTGGGAGCATAGCTCGCATAGTGTGATAGCCTCCGGTGCTCGAATCTGTGGCAGTCGTTCGCGCTGATGGGGCAGGAGGGCCGGCGCCGTCGCCGTCTTCCCACCCCGACCGCCAGGAGGGTCGGGGTGGCGTGCCATTCTCCGTGCGGCCAACCCCGAACAGGTCGCGCATGATAGCCACGGGTTGAACTTGTGGGGCAAGGATGACGTTCCGTCCATCCTGCATGCGCCCTGAGAAAGGCAAGGTGGGTCCCGCACAGCGGCGACCCGCGGCGAGCTGGAGCGCCCTCCCCACGAACGGCCAACGCCGGCGCCTATCGATCATCCTCGAGCCGCACTCCCGGCGCCCTTACGCGACGGTAGGTGCAGGCCGGCACGTACCGATCCTCGGGCGGGGCGAGGAGCAGTCTCACCACCTGCCCCCAGACCTCGGTCCGGGACGCCGCCCCACCTGGAGGGTCCCGCTCCGTATCCATGGCGTGGAGGACCTCGGCGGCCAGATGGGCGTCGCTCACCGCCGCAGCCAGCGCCAGATCGCGCACGCCTACCGGAGACATAGGAGCATTCGCGGGCCTGGGCTGGGTGAGGCAATCACGGACGAGGTCGGCCGCCAGTGCCGGGTCGGCAAAGGCCAGGGCGACAAGGTACCCATATTGAGGGGGGTTCCCGGAGCGTCTGCAGGCCAGGGCCAGATAGCCCAGACGCTGCGCGTCCGGATGACCCAGCGCTCGGGCAGCCCGCGCCAGGTCGGCCAGGAGACCCGCATCCGCCGGAGCCGGCGACGGCGCCTCCCCGGGCCCCGCCACAGCGGCGACGGGCTCGGCAAGGGCTGCGGCGAAGGCGGCCGCCGCCCGCGCCGGCTCCCCGTCCCGCAGCGCCAGGGCGATGGCCATCAGCGCCCGGGAGCGCGCGGGGGACTCGTCCAGGCCGCGCGCGATCCTCAGCGCCCGCTCCGGGTCGGTCGGCGCCATGGCATGGACGACCTGGGGTACCCCCTGTGCCTCCGTTTGATAGGGCGGCATGGGCCCGATGTGAATAGCCGGCCCGCGACGCGTGGGGTCCAGCTCGCGGCACTCCACCAGTAGCGCCTCCGCCTCAGCCGGGTGGGTGGCGGCAATGCGCGCGGCGATGTCCCTACGCGTACTGATTGTCTGCCAACGCTCCTCGATGGCGTCAAGCAGCGCGATAGCCGCGGGCAGGTCCAGGCGGCACAGGGCTCTCGCCGCGGCCCGGCGGGACAGACCGTCGGTGTACTGGACATCCAGCTTCTCGGCCGCCGCCTGGACCTCCCGCAGCACCGGCTCGGCGGCCACCGGCTCCACCTCCCACAGCACCTCCGCCGCTTGCGCCAGCAGCCGCAGGGAACCGCGGGACCGGTCCACAGACCGCGCCGAGACAACCGCCACCCTGGCGATCTCAGCCGCCCCGGGCGACCGCAGCGCCGTCGCCCGCCGCGCTGCATCCATGGCAGCGGTCACGCGCAACTCCGGCGATTGAATGGCCTCCAGGTGCGCCAGCGCCGCCTCCGGATCGTCCCCTGCCAGAACCCGGGCGAGCGCGGCGTGGACGCTGTTCACGTACCCACCCTCCAGCTCGGAAATCGCCAGAGCGCCGCCGGGGTCCAGAAGCACCCAGGCCTCGACCAACGGCCCTACCCGGTACATGCTATTGGATCCGAGACGTCCCCTGATCTCGTCCAGCAGGGCCTTGGCCACCTGTTTGTCTGTCGCCATGTCCGTAGCAGACTGGAAAGCCACCGGCGCCTGCAGCGCGGCCTCGCGCAGCAAGGGCTCCAGTTTGATCTCCGCCTCCGCGGTGCCGGTGGGCAGCCTGACCGCCCCCACGGCGCCACCGGAGGTGGCCAGAATCCACGCGCTCCCCTCGTAGAGGCCCCGGACCCGGAACCGGCCCTCCACGTCGGTACGCTCCACGACGTCCCCGGGTCCTTCCCCGGCGGTGACAACCCTTGCCCAGGGCACCGGCCGGCCCCCGGCATCCACCACGCGGCCGGACACCTCCCCGCGGCCCGGCACGATGGTCACATCCCCCAGGTCGCAGGTGGCACCCGGTTCGGCCTTCCCTCGGTCCGTGCGTGCCGCGCAGAAACCCGTCTTACCCACCTGCGCCGAGAACTCGCCATAGGGCCACGTCGGCCGGCTCCGATAGTGCCCGTTCTCGTCGGTCCGGCCATGGAGTTGCGGGAAGGGGGCGCCGACCTCATTGATGTGGATGCTGACCGCCACCTGGGCGCCCCGCACCGGAGCCCCATCCGCATCGATGACCCTCAGTCTGACCCGGCAGGCCGCACTCCTGTGCAGCGTCACCGTGATGGTCTCCCCGGGATGTGCGGCGATCAGTTCGCGGGTCATCATCTCCCCGCTCCGGGCCCAGAGCCGTACCACGTGGCTGCGCGCGTCCTCGTCGCCGGTCCCCGGCAGAGCGGATTCGGAGGTCACAAACCGGCCCGCCTCGTCGCAGATCATGGGACTTTCGTTCTGGCGGCCGGCAAGCCAGACCTCGGCACCGGGCACGGGCCGTCCCTCCTCATCCACCACCGTACCGGCCACCTTGGGGCCGTGACGCATCACCAGGTCGGGCAGCACCACGTCGCGATCGGTGATGACCAGTCTGGCGGCAGCATTCTCATCGAGCGGAATGGGCCTTCCCGCCTGCCGCTCCGTGTAAAGGTGCAGGCTGCCGGGCAAGGCGCCCACCCGGAACCTGCCCTCCCGATCGGTGACCGGGAGAGCCGTCTGCAGGTAGACCACCCCGGATGTGGGCCTGAGCTGCACCTCCGGCACGGGCCTGCCGGTCACATCGTCGGTGACTCTCCCGGAGACGAGGTGGGCCCGCTGTAGCGGGATCTGCAGCTCGGGGTTCTGCCCCGCCTGCAGGTCCAGGCGAACAGGCACAGTCTGCCACGGCGCCTCGCAGTAAAACTGCGGGGTGATGTGCACCGGCCCCGGCTGCAGCGGCGGCAGCGTCGCCACTCCATCGGCGTCGGTGACGGCACCAGCGTCTGCCATGCCCCTTCCCCGGGGATCGCCGCCTGCGGCCACAATGCGCACCCCGGCGGCGGCCGCCGGATGCTCGGGACACAGCAGACGGACCACGAGTTTCGCCGGAGGAGGCAGTACCAGCTCGCCGCAGTCGGCCTGCCCCCCAAGGGCCACGTCGCCGTACGTCTCGGAGCGGGCAGTGAGCGACATGGAGCAGTCGTCGGGCCGGGAAGTAATGGTGAAGTGGCCGGCCGCCGTGGTGCTGACGGCCAGTCGCTCGCCCAACTCCGGAGGCAACCACACCAGCGACCGAGCGGCCTCCCACGGCCCGGATCGCTGCAGACGCCTAGGCACGATACGAGCCGCCACGCCCCGGCCATCGGTATCCACAATCCGACCGCTGGTCCGCGTCAGAGGGCCGCAGACGACCACCACAGGCAGTCCGGTCTCCATCGCCTCAGCGCAGTTCCGGCTGCCGAACGCGTAGCCCTCGGCGAGGGCGAGCACATTGAGCCAGGAGGGGTCCCGAAATGCGGCGGGGTCGGTTGGGAGCAGCGAGAAGGCGCCCTCGGCGTCGGTGGTGGCCTCCGCCACAATCCGGGCCCGCTCGTCACCGGGAGCAGGACCCGTCAGCCACACCTCCGCCGAGGCGATGGGGCGCCCGTCGCCGTCCACGACCCTCCCGGTGATCGCCTCCGGCTGAGCGAGGAGGAAGGACTGAAGCGCGAGCAGAGACAGAACGATGAATCTGCACATGGCGAAGGCCTCCGCTCCTCAGGTCACCGGCAAGCAGCGAGATGGACAGGGTTACGGCGAACGGCGGCGGGCTGGAAAGCCCGCCCCACCAACGGCAAACGACGGCGGGCTCGAAAGCCCGCCCCACCAACGGCAAACGGCGGGCTCGAAAGCCATCCCACGGAGGGCGACGCGCGGGGGGCGTCAGTCCGCAGACACAACCCCAAAGGCCTCGATGCCGGCCCGGTGCAGTACGCTGTAGAACCGGTCTTCCGGCGCCGTGAGGAGGAACTCAATCATCCGCCCCCAGGCCCGGAGCTGCTGCTGGTCGTCGCTCCCCGCGCCCGGCTGCAGGGATCGGAGGTACTCGACGGCCAGGCCGGTGTCGCACGCCGCCGCGGCCACGGCGACGTCGGACAGCGTGTCCACCAGGAGTGCCGGTCCCGGCTCTTCAGGCTGGTTCATGATGTCTGCGATCAGCTCAGCGGTCATCTCCGGGCAGGCCAGCGAGAGGCCGCGCAGGAACGCGTACCGCGCCGGGTCGGAATACCCCATGGCCCCGTCCGACGCGGAACGGTTCGCCAGGGCCATCCAGGCAATGGGCTCCACCTCCGGATAGCCGATGCGGTGCGCGATGGCCGCCAACTCCCCTGCGCGCCGGGCAAGCCCGGTATGCCACGCCCGTGCCGCCCCATCGGAGACCACATCGCCCAGTGACGCCAGAGCCTGCTCGAAGGCTTCCGCCGCCAGATCGGGCTTCGTGGGCGAGACCGCCAGCGCGAGGCAGCCCAGGCACCTTGCTCGGACCCAAGGACTCTGGGGGCTGAGGGCAAGCTGCAGCGCGCGCTCCGGGTCCGCCGGACCCATGGAGTGCACCACTCGCGCCAGCGCCTCGTCCTGACCGTTACCCTCACACTCCTTTACCAGCTCCGCGGCCTCCGCCGGGCGCGTGGCGGCGATCCTCCGGGCGATGCCCATGCGGTACCTTAGCGCCCCGTCGATCACCGTGGTACTGGTCTCGAAGTGGGCGCCGTCCCGGAGTCTGGTGGTCTCGTGGCGGACGGTATCGAGCCCGACGGTAAGCTCCAGCGCCGCCTCCAGGTCGGCATGACACAGCGCCTCCGCAGCCCTCCCGCGTGCCCGGCCGTCCTCTTCCTGCGTCCCCAACCCGGAGGCCGCGTGCCGAAGATCGCGCATCACCGGTTCCGCCGCAGCCGGATCCAGCATATACAGGGCCTCGGCGGCCGCGGCCTGAAGCTCGATCTGATGCGGCGAGTGCGCCACCGCGGCCGCGTCCACCACCGCACGGTCCGCGGCCGTGCGCGCCAGGCTCAACAGGCCGGCCGCAGCGGCCTTCGGTAGCCCCGCAGCGGCCAGTCGCAGTCTCTCCGCGGCGGCCACATAGGCCGGCACGCGTCCCTGCGGGTGGGGAAAGCTCTCGATGCGGGACAGCACCTGCTCGGGTTCCGTGGCCGGAAGCCGCTCGGCCAGATGCCTGATGAGCGCCCAATCGTGGCGCCGGCCGTCGGCTTCCGACAGCTCGAAGGCATGCTTCACATCCAGCATCGCCCATCCAAATAGGAGGCTGTCCAGGTACCTGGGAGTGCTGCCAAACCTCCGCTCGGCCTCCAGCAGCAGCTCCCGAGCTAATCGGCGGTCGGCTTCGGGATCGCCCGTAGAGGCGGCAGGCGGTCGCAGCCTCTGACCACGAGGCAGGGGCCGCAGCACAATGGTGCCCGACTCACCGTCCGTCTGCAACTCCACCCCACCCACGGCTCCCGGCCGCTGCGCGGTGACCCACACGCTTCCCGGGTGCAGCCCCTCCAGCCGGAAGCGTCCCTCGACATCCGCGCGGGTCTCCGCCTCGCGGGGTCCCTCGCGGTTCGCAGCCACACGCACCCCCACCACCGGCCTGCCCTCGGCGTCCACGACGCGCCCCTCCACAACGCCGTCCGCCGCGTGCATGATGACATCGCCAAAGTCGTGCTCCGCTCCCGGCTCTGCCGGCCATGCCGCGGTCTTGGCCCCGGTGTACCCGGGCCTTCTGAGCGTCACACTATAGCTGCCATCCGGCCAGACGGGCGGGGTGACGAGCACCCCCCGGTCGTCGGTGAGGCCCGCCGCCATCTCCTGAAACGGGTTTGCCGCGGTGCTATAGACCGCCACCACCGCTTCCGGCACCGGCGCGCCGTGTTGGTCGATCGCCCGCACGCGCATCCGGCAGGCGGCGTTCGCGGATACGACCAGCCGCTCCAAGGTCGCAGGCAAGACCCTGGCTCTGACGGGCTTGACCGTCATCATGTCGCCGCAACGCGCCCGCAGTGACAATTCGCCGATGCGGGCGTCCAGCGTAATGCGAAACCGTCCACCGAGGTCGGCGCAGTGCGCCGCCTCGTGGAGATAGGGCGATGTGAACACCTCCGCCCCGGACATCGGCCTCCCATCGCTGTCCACGACGATCCCGCTCACGCCGCGCTTCGGTCTGAGAGCGAGGTCCGGCGCCGCCGTGCCTCCATCGGTCACCTCCACCTGCGCCGGCGTCTGCGAGACGTCTCCCTCCGCGTAGTCGGCAGGCCAGTCCACCACGCGAATGGACACCCCACCGGGCAGACAACGCGCCTCGTAACGGCCCTCGGCGTCGGTACGCGCCCTCACCTGGTCCACCCCCGACACCGGAGTAGCGACGACCATCGCCCCCGCTACCGGCTCAAGACTATTGGCATCCACGACACGGCCGGAGACAGCCACGGTGGGCTCCAGAGCGATCTCCGCAATGGTCTCCTCCCCCGGCCGCACGATGGCCCTTGCCGCCACGGTCCGCCACGGTGAGTCGCCGGGAAGCTCGGCGGTCAGCGAGACAGTTCCGGGCTGCAGAGGAGGGAGTTCCGCGAGCCCGCGGGCGTCGGTGACGGCGGTAGCCACCCAGCCCCGCCCCCCTGGCCGACTGGTGCCCCTGACCTTCACGGTCACCCCGGATGCGTCGCCCGGGGACGACGCACAGACCAGCGTGGCCACCACGAACCCGGGCTGCTGCAATGAGACGGTGGGCTCCTGCTCATCCCGGCTCAGGGAGACGCTCGCCTTCCCATGGGTGGGGGCCTCGACGTCCACCGCTACCGACTGCCCCGGCGGACAGTCGGGGAACACGAACCGACCTTCGGCGTCCGTCTCCACGGCAAGCCGCCGGCCAAGAGCCTCCGGCAGCTCGACGGTGCGTAGCTCCTGCCGGGCGATGTCGGTCCGCGTGAAGGCCGTGGGAGTGATGTGGGCGGACAGACCGCATGCGTCGCTATCCACTATCCTCCCGCGCAGCGGGGCCGGGTGAGCGCAGAGGACTTCCGCCGAAATCCCGCCGCCCGGGGGGACGGTGACCCTCGCCCAGCCCGGCGCAAGCCCATCGCGGAGTGCCAGGAGAACCACCCCCTGCGGGGTATCCAGTGGCCGCAAGGGGACGCCCTCAAATGTCAACAGGCCCTCTGCGTCCGCCATCTCGGGCCCCATCGACGCGGGATCCCCCAGCGCGTTGGGCGCGAACACGGCCCAGCCCTCCGCCCCGGGCAACGGCGCGCCCTCGGCGTCCACAACCCGCGCGGTGATGGTGACGGGAGCGGCCGATGCGAGAGCCGGAACCAGCAGCACAAGGATAGTGAAGCTGCGCATAGGTAGGGCCTCCGCGGGTACGAGACGCGCGCGCTGGACTGAGGCATCCGGCGGCGGGAGGGAGGGCACGACAACGTCAGTACGGCTCCGGGGCGCCGGGGGCCCAGGACTCGCCGCTGCTCAGCACCAGCCCGAAGCGCTCGGCGGGATCGGTGAGCAGCAGCTCGATCGTGCGTCCCCAGACCCTGGAGTTCCAGTCGGCGGCCTTCTCATCGTCGTCTGCCAGGCTCCGGAGGTACTCCGCGGCCAGATCGCCACCGCAGGCCGCGGCGGCGAGGGCCTCGCGGAGCACCTTCTGGTCGAAGGGGCGGGGCTTGTCCGTCGCGGGCTGGGTCCACAGGTCGCGAAGGATCTCCGCCGTCGTCTCCGGGCAGGCCAGAGCCAGGCCGTGCAGGTACGCACTCTGATAGTCGCCGGATGCGGTGGCCGACTGGCGTTTGGCCAGCGCCAGCCACATCAGGGGCTCCAGTTGCGGGTACCCGATTCGGCGGCCGATGGCCGCCAGCTCCGCCGCCGTGCTGCTGAGGCCCTGGGAGCTGAAGTGACGCACTGAGCCACTTTCGTCCACCAGCGCCGCGACGGCCTCCTCCAGCGCCGCCGCGGCCTCGTCCGGGCGGTCATTGGCGATGGCAAGCGCGGTGTACCCCAGCGACCTGGCACGGTCCCAGGGGGTCTCGAGGCCCCGCGCCAGCTCCAGCGCCCGCCGCAGGTCCACGGGGGCCATGGCGTAGACGACCTGCGGCATGTCGCGATCCAAGAACGCGCCCTCGGCATCCTGCAAAAGCTCCGCCGCCTGCTTGGGCGCCAGCGGCGCGATGCGGGCGGCGATCGGCCCCTCGAAGCCGAAGACCTGCCACCGCGCGGACATGCTCCACGCGGGGGACCCCTGCACGACGCGGACGCTGGTCTTTACGTTGCGCGGCCCCCCGAGTGCCGCGATGAGGTCGAGGGCGGCCGGCAGGTCGAGGCGACAGAGCGCCTGCGCGGCGCATCCCCGAGCCCGGGCCTCCTCCCCCTCGGAGCCCAGTTTGGCCGCGGCCTGCTGTACGCGGCGCAGGACCGGCTCGGCGGCGGCCGGGTCCAGGTCGTACAGCGCCTCGCCCGCCCGGGCCAGGCGTTTGACGCGCTCCGCCTCGTCGGGGATGGAGCCGGCCTCGACCACTGCACGGTTGGCCGCGGTGAAGACCAGGTCGAGCAGCGGCCGGGCCTCAGCATCGGGCAGGTGCCCCATGGCCATGGTCAGCCGCTTCGCCGCGATGGTGTAGGCCCGCACGCGCTCGGGCAGATAGGTGATCTCCCCGATGCGGGCCAGGACCTCCTGGGGATCGTCTCTTGGCAGCAGCTCCGCCAGACGCTGGGTCACCCGGCCGTCGAGGACCCCGCCGGCGGCGGCGGACAACTCGTAGGCTCTCTCCGGGTCCAGCATCGCCCATGCAGCGATCCTGTCCAGCATGTCGCCCGGTACCGCGGCAAACCTCCGCGCGGCCTCCTCGAGCAGCTCTTTGGCCACGCGGCGGTCGGCCTCGTAGTCCTCGGGCGCGGCGTGAACGGGCCCGAGCTTCTCGCCATGGGGCAGCGGCCGGAGCGTGATGACGCACTCCTCCCCGTCGGTCTGCACCCTGGCGCCGCCCACGGCACCCGGGGAGATGGCCGCGACCCAGACGCTGCCCGGGAAGAGCCCCTCGAAGGAGAAGCGACATTCTGCATCGGTCTTGACCTCTGCCGCCTGGGGGCCCTCGCCTCCGGCGGAGACCGCGGCCCCGGCCACCGGCCTGCCCTCCATGTCCACCACGCGCCCTGCTACTGCTCCGGTGGCGTGGTTCATCGTCAGTGTGCCGCAGTCGTGACGCGCTCCGGGCTTCGCCGGCCAGGCCTCGGTCCGTGCCCGGACATAGCCCGGTTTGGTTACCTCGAGGGTGTAGGCGCTGTCGGGCCACAACCCGGGGGTGGTGTAGAAGCCCCGGGCGTCGGTGGCGCCTGTCACCACGGGCTCCCCGAAGCCGTCTTCGGTAGCCCAGACGACAACCTTGGCCTGGCTCACCGGCTCGCCCGCCTGGTCCACCGCCCGGACCCGTATCCGGCAGGCGGCCTTGTCGACCAGGACGAGGCGAACCGTCTCGGCTTGCCCGGGCGTGGCCGTGACAGGCTGCAGAGTCATGTGGTCGCCGGCGCGGGCCCGCAGGTGGAGGGGCTCCGAGCCGTGGGGCAGCGCGAACTCGAACCGCCCCTGTGCGTCGGTCATAGATGCGGCGGGAGCGCCGCTCACCGAGCGCTGGACCTCGGCGCCCGGTACGGGCCGGCCCTGAGCATCTACCACCAGGCCTGAGAGCATCAGCGCGCGATGGATCTCGATGTCCGGCGCCGTGGCCCCCTGCTGCCCCAGCTCGACAGTCGCGTAGGCCTGAGACTTCACGGCCTCGGCATAGCCCTCCGGCCATCTCATGACGAACACCGAGACGCCGCCGGGCAAGGCGCGCAGCGTGTAGCGCCCGTCGGCCCCCGTGGGCGGCGTGGGTGAGCCGGTGTCGCGGTCCTCTCGACCGAACGGCGTGGCCCCCAGGACGGTTGCCCCGGCCACGGGCTCGCCGGTGTCGGCATCCACGACGCGGCCGGTCACGGGATACGTCGGCTCCAGCTCCGCCGCCAGCTCCGCCGCTTCATTGGCCCGCACGGTCACGGATCGCGCTGCCGCCCGCCAGAGGGCGTCGTGGGAGAACTGGAAGTGGAGCGAGAGTTCGCCTGCCGGCACAGAGGCAAATCTCGCTACCCCGGCGTCGTCGGTGACGACCGTCTCGGTCCAGTGGCTGCCTGTGGCGTCGTCGCGCCCGCCGGCCTTGACGGGGACCCCGACCGCGGCGGCGGGGCTCCTGGGGCAGGTGAGCCGAACCGTCAGGGATTGGCCCTTCGCAGGCGCAGTGTCGCCGGGAGCAACCACAGGAACGGCGACCAGAACAGCCGTGCTGACCAGCAGCAGTGCAGTGATGCGACGCATGGTGAGGGTTCTCCTGGCTCGGGTTGTGTCCTGCTACTGCCGCCGGTCCGTGCGCGGTCCTTGCGGGCCACCCCGGGGCGCGAGGCGAGACGAGCAAGCGTCCAGATCAGCGGACTGCACCCGTGGCCATCATGCCCGGTGCAATGGAAAGCACGAGAGCAGGGGCTGGATGCCTTGTCGTCGCCGTTTGCCCCATGGGTGCTACCATGCCCGGTGCAATGGAAAGCACGAGAGCCTGGGCTGGATGCCGTGTCGTCGCCGTTTGCCCCATGGGTGCTACCATGCCCGGTGCAATGGAAAGCACG
>CAYRFY010000026.1:0-627 GCA_964423635.1 uncultured Armatimonadia bacterium
GTCATTCTGGAGCGTCGGCGGCGCAAGCTCGAGCTTGCGCCGCTTGGGCGAAGAATCCCGTTGAATGCCAGGGGATTGTACGAGCTGCTCTTACCGGGAGCGGACGCTCTCAGAACGACACTATTGGCGAAGGCGGGCTTTTCGGCCGCGCTTCTAGATCACCAGTTCCACGGTGACGATCTTCCTGCTGGGCACAGGCACGGTCACGTTGTGGGCCGATAGTTCAAGCTCCGACTGCCGCTCCTCGGCCAGGTTCAGCAGATAGGCCGCCTTGGGCGGCCACAGACAGCCGATCTGTGCCCGGGAGTCGATCTCGAAGGGGTTGTAGACTCGGACCACCAGGCCATCGCGGTCCTCGGTTTTCTTGACCGCGCTGAGCACGAGATACGTCGGCGAGACCGACACCAGTTCGGCCTCGGCGGGCAGGTCGTTGCTCCACCGTTCCTTGTGCGGGTGCATGAAGTGCTTGGCCTGTATGCCCCACAGCGGGGTGCAGTATTCATAGGCGATGCGGGCGGCGTCGCAGCCCTCGGGATCGCTGATGTTCCCTGTATGGGGGATGATTGCGTACTCGGCCAGGTGCACGCCGAGGCCCTGGGCTTCGGGGGTGGGGAACTTCCCCCAGTC
>CAYRFY010000026.1:637-21523 GCA_964423635.1 uncultured Armatimonadia bacterium
GCTCGCCCACCGAGCGCAGGAGTGTAAGGGCGATGGTATTGCGACCGCTGCGCAGCACCTCGTAGGCTGGAAGTCCCCGATTGGCGATGCACAGTCCGCGCCTGCCGTCGGAGATGTCCACAAAGGCCTGCTGGGGCTGAGGGTTTGTGGGATTCGACCAGCCGCGCCAGGGAGTGATGGATCGGCGCACGATGTCGAACTGGCTGTCGGCATAGCAGAAGTCCGACACGATGTCCGTGGGGAACAGCGTGCGCAGCCGATGGTCTGTGGCCTCGTTGTCGATCTCGACGCTGACCTCGATATGGCGGGCGTCTCGCCCCAGGAAGTAGTGGGTCCGTAGCCTCACCGGCGCCGTGGTCTCCGAGCGGACCTGGGCGTTGGAGGTGGCCGGCACCATGAGATCGCTCTCCACCACGGCCCAGGCCCCGAGGTCCGAGTCGCCGCATTCGCTGAGCCGCCAGTCGTGGGCGCCGGCGCTGGTGATAACACGGTCCTGGGCCGGGGCGCGGTAGATGTACTCATTCCCGCAGTCGCCGCTGTCGTCATACGTGTTCAGGCCGCCGAATTGCTCCCCGGTGAGCTTGTCGGTGACCTCAAGCACGCCGCCGGAACCGATGGAGGCGTGCAGGAACGCGTTCTCCAGCACTCCGGGAGTCTCGTCGACGCGCAGGCCGTACGGCTCCTGCAGCGGACGAACACAGATGGTCTTGTAGCCCATGCCCGGAATGTCGGAGACGGCAACGCAGCAGGTAATTCGGTGGCAGTCATAGGGGGTCCGAAACCGGTCGTCGGGGAGCTTGTACGCCCATCCCGGGTACTCGGTGAGCCCTAGCACGGGCAGGACCCGGCCGGCCTGATCGATGACCTGCACGCTGCTGAGATCGCTGGTGTTGGGAAACTGCACCTCGACCTCCACAATGCCGCTGCGCGCACCGGGGAGAGGGTTGAGTACCAGCACGGTGGCCGCCCCCTCGTGGGTGAAGGAGTTGTCCACCTTGTCGCCGATGGCCTCGGCGGCATCGCTGCGCAGAGCATCGGCCAGCGTCTCGGCCGAGGCGAAGCGGGTCTCCATCTCGCGGTGCACCTCGTCGCAGCTACAGCCGCAGATGGAATCGTGGGGGTGGTTCTGCATCAGGGTTGCCCAGGCGAACCACGTCTGGTCGGTGGGATGCGGCCGCCCCAGGTGCCAGGCCACGGCCGTAAGCGGCTCTACCCAGCGCTCCAGCAGCAATTGGCAGCGGTAGTTGGCCTTCTTCAGGTACAGCCGGGACGAGAGGGTATCGGCCAGGGTGCCCCAGCCGTCGGTGTACTCGCTGCGCAGCTCGCCCTCGGCCACCTGCAGGTCGTCGCCGACCGCTTCCCGCAGTGCCCGAATGTAGCCGGCCATGTCGGAATGGACGATCTCATCATCCAGTAGCGGCGCCACCGCCTGCAGCACTCGCCCCACGTCCGAGCGAGTGGGGGTATGGTCGCAGCCGTTCATCAGCAGGAGCTCCCCCGTGGTGGCGTAGCGCAGGGCATTGTCGCGGGCCGCGGCAAGGAACTCCGCGGCCTCCGCGGGCTCCGACGGGATGTCCATGGCGTTGGAGTACCAGTTGGCCATGAACACTCCCAGGACTTCCGACCCGTCCGGGCCGCGCCAGATCAGCTCTGACTTGTACCCCACCTCACCCGGCTCCGCCCCGGGATCGGCGGCCTTCTCGGGGTCGTATCGGTTGATTCCACGGCCGAATACGGCGTTATCGATCCCGAAACCCCGGAGAATCTGGGGCATCTGGGAGATATTGCCAAAGGAATCCGGCAAATACCCTACCATCAGCGGCTCTCCGTAGCGCCGGGCGAGCTTGAGGCCATAGAGCATGTTGCGCACATTGGCCTCCCCGCTGGTGAGGAACTCATCTTGCAGCACATACCATGGCCCGAGCGAGAGTCTGCTTTCTCTCGCCGCGCGCTGGATGGCGGGCAGCCTTTCGGAGCGCACCGCCAGATAGTCATCCAGGGGGATCATCTGTCCGTCCATGTGGAAGTGCTTGAAGGACGGGTCGGCTTCGAACACGTCCAGCAAGGTGTCAAGCAAAGCGATCAGGCGCAGCCGGTGTCTCTCCAGCGGCATGTACCATTCCCGATCCCAATGTGTGTGTGAGATCACGTGGAGCCTGTTGCCCATACGGGCACCTCATCGGTGAGTCGTGGCCGTCAAGTGTTGGGGGGCGCACAGCATCGTCCGGGCGCATTGGCACGTCGCCACCACAGGGCGGAACACTCGGTCGCTCAGAGCATCAGGGCCTGGGGCACCAACCAGCGCAGCGTGCCCCCGCCCTGGCGCACATGCCTGCAGGCGACCCACGCCACGGCGGCCTTCTCCATCTCGATCTTCCCGCCACCGATCAGCGTGGTGATGGCGCGGCTGAAGTCGGGTTCGTGCCCTACGAGCAAGACGCTGTCCTCGCGATCGAAGTCCAGCAAGAGGTCGGCGATGTCGTCCAGCTCTGTGCCCGAGGAGAGCAGGGTCTCTGCGCTGGGTGTCAGGCCGATCAGCCCGCCCACGATCTCGGCGGTCTCCCGGGCGCGCAGCAGGGGGCTGCAGAGGATGGCATCCGGGGCCACATAGAGCTTCTTGAGCCATGCGCCCACGCTCTGCGCCTGTCGCCGTCCCTTCTGGCTCAGCGGCCGCTCGCCGCTGTCGGTGGCGTCCGCGTGTCTTAGGAAGTACAGGTCCATCTGTCGTCGCCTCCGTCCGTGTCTGCGGCATCGGGCACCTTCGCCGGGTGTCATTGCCTTTGGTGTAGGGGTGGCGCCTGCGGCCGCCGCCCCCGTGCCGCCGCATGGCGAGGCCTATTCGCCGCCGGCGACCTACGTCCCTCCGTGCCCTTCTATCGCCGGCTTTCCGCGGGCGCGGAGGACTGACCGGACCACACAGGGAACGTATCGGTGCTTTTCGGGCACCGCCATGCGGCAGGAGGGCGACATGCGTAGGGCCTTGTTCGCGCTGACCGCGCTGACGGCGCTGCAGGCCGGCACAGCGGCACAGACCGCCCCGGCCCCTGAGGGAGGTGGGGCGGTGATGGTGACGACCACTCCCCGGACCAGCGACGAGGTTTTGCTCAACCCCGGTATGGGGCTGTACCTGCAGGCCGGAGCGAAGTTCGGCTATACGCCTGCCCCGGATGAGTGGTTCATGTCCGTCGCCGATATCGCCTACTATCGCGGAGACTGGTCCATGCTCAATCCGGAGGAGGGGGTCTACAGCTTCGACCGGTACTTCCAGCCGATCTTCGACTTCTGGGTCACGCGGATGGGCAAGCGCGTGGCGTTCCGGTTCATGTCCCAGAATATGCACTCATCGGCCACCTACGTCACTCCCAAGTGGGTGTTCGACAGCGGCGTTCCCTATGTCGAACACGTCGGGCTCTACACGGACGAGCAGCTTAACCCGGTGTTCTGGGATGAGAGGTATCTGGACATCCACTGCGAGTTCATCCGCAGGCTGGGGGAGTACCTGGACGGCCGCGAGGGGTTGGAGTTCATCGATATCGGCAGCATCGGTGAGTGGGGCGAGATGCACCTGGCACGCTGGACCAACGAGCAGAAGCTGGCCACCGGCTTTTCGGGGGCGCGCTACGCCATGGCCTACCGCCGTGTCATCGACGCCTTCGCAAAGGCCTTTCCGCACACCCGGGTGTTTCTCAATGTGGGTGGGAAGAATCATCTGGGGATCAACGACTACGCCGCCCTGCGGAGTGTACACTTCAGACAGGACGGTCTGCAACCGGCGGGGGCCAGCTACGACTGTGGTGAGTGGCTGTACAAGCCCTACTCCCGGCGGGGCGTGATGGGCAACTTCGAGTTCCACAGTAGCCATGAGAGCATGCTGGAGAAGGGTTGGGACCTGGAGGCGACGATCGAGAAAGCCCTCGAGGCGCCCATCAGCTACCTGGATACAAACATCTATGGCATCGCCGGACTTGGGGAGGCCCCTGAGGAGGTACGCCGGCTGCTTTCAGGCGCCGCGCGCCGCATCGGGTATCGCTTCGTCATGTCCTCCGTCGGGCACCTGCCCACCTTCCCGGTGGACGAGGCCCGCCCCTCGCGCATTCCTGTTCTCAGTTCGTGGCGCAACGAGGGGGTCGCTCCCTGCTACGAGAGCTATGCCATCGAGTGGTCGCTTCTGGACGAGTCCGGGGCGAAGGTGCTCTCCGAGGTGACCTTCCCGCAGACACCGACCACACTCTGGTGGCCGGGCGAGGAGCACGAAGCTTCGGCGATGCTCTCGGTGCCGCCGGGGCTGGCTCCGGGAGCTTACAGTCTGGCGGCATCCCTGTTGCTTCCCGAGACGGGCGAACGCATCAAGCTGGCCCTGGCGGGCGCCGATGCGGATAGCAGGTACATCGTGTCCGCTATCCGGGCGATACCGCGCACTGAGCCGGCGGGGCCTGTTTTCGAGGAGGGCTTTGAGGGCCCGGAGCACTCGTGGCGAGCGACGGCGGGGATGAGGGCCATACTGGATGCCACGCACAGCCACGGTGGCAAGAGATCGCTGAAGCTCGAGGGGATCTGCGCCAATACATGGAACTACGCTTCTTTCCGCTATGACGGCGGTCTCGAGCCCGCCGGGCGCTATCGACTTACCGTCTGGCTGCTGGTGGAAGGCCTGGAGCCCGCAACGCGGGCACCGTATGTGAAGATCGGCGTCAACGGCCGGGATGGCACGTGGCTGGAGAACTACGGCTCGACGGCCTACGACATGAAGCACACGGGCACGTGGCAGAAGCTTGAGGTAATGGCGGAGTTGCCCGCGGATGTGGGCTCGCTAGACTTCGCCATCGAGCGCGGCAACCTCGAGCCCCGGATCGCCGCCACCCTGCACGTTGATGACGTCCTGCTGGAAGCGCTCTAGGCGGGACGAGTGCCGTCTGCCGCCGCTTCTCCGTGTGGCCGAACATGGGCGGGCAGCGACCCACCCGGTGCCCACCGGCACCTCGTCCGCTCGCCATGCGCCCTTGCCGTGTCCAAGTCCCCCCGATGGAGGTAGCAGACAATGCTGTCCAGGGAGCTATTCCGTGATCCTCCCGCCGAGTACCGACCGATGCCCTTCTGGTTCTGGAACACCAGGCTCAAGGAAGACGAACTCCTGGGTCAGGTACGGGAGATGCACGCCAAGGGCTGCGGAGGCTTCTTCATCCACGCCCGTTTCGGGCTGGAGACCGAGTACCTGGGAGACGAGTGGTTCCGTCTGATTGCGCGAACCTGCGATCTGTCACGGGAGCTGGGGATGGAGGTCTGGCTGTATGACGAGGAGTCGTTCCCCAGCGGGTTGATGGGCGGGAAGATCACCTCCGAAGTGTCGGCGCGCTCCAAGTTCGTTGACCTCACCGAGCGCTCGGTCACCGGTCCAGGGCAGATGCGCCTAAAGCTGCCGGACGGCGGTGAAGACCGGGCCTTTGCCATCCCCACCGAAGACATCGGCCGCTGGCCCGAAGGGCGCATAGACCTCGCAGAGCACATCTCCGGTCGCGAGCTGATCTGGAACGTCCCGGAAGGGCGCTGGACGGTGATGGTCTTCTCGCGGTGCACGCTGGCCTCGGAACACATTGTCTTCGGCGTGGACTACACCGACGCCGCCGCGATGGAGCGGTTCTTCTCCGAGACCCTGGACCCGTACGCGGCTCGACTGGGGGAGTACTTCGGCAACCCAATCAAGGGCATCTTCACCGACGAGCCCACGCTCCTGCCGTGGCATCATGACGCCAGTTGGTACCAGGAGCGGGAGCACCGGCGGGTCACTTTCTGGAACGCGCAGGTAGAGGCCGGCCTGCAGGCCCGCGGCCTGGACCCGACCGCAGTGCTGGCGTCTCTGTTCTATCCCGTCCCCTCGGGCCCGGAGCTCCGCGCCGCGTACTGGGAGGTGGTGCGGGGGCTATATGAGGCCACCTTCTTCCAGCCCTACCGGGCCTGGTGTGACGCCCACGGCCTGGAGTTCACCGGGCATCTCTTGCTGGAGGAGGGGCTGTACAACAACACCCTGTTCCAGGCCGACCCGACCCGCATGCTGCGCCACATGCACCGTCCGGGCGCCGACCACCTGGGCATCGGCGCAGAGCACTCCTACGGCGGCGGCCATCTGCACGTGGTGCCCACCAATCTCCAGGGACTGAAGCTTGTTTGCGATACCGCTCATATCTCCGGAGCCCGCAGGGTCATGACCGAGAGCTTTGGCTGCGGCGGCTGGCAGATGACCCTGCAGCACATGAAGCAGATCGTGGACTGGCAATGGGCGCTGGGGTTCAACTTCCTGTGCCCCCATGCGGTGTTCGGCAGCATCGAGGGCTTCCGGAAGACCGATGCGCCGCCCTGCCCGCTGCATAACACGATCTGGGACCACTACAGACAGCTCACCGACTATGCCGGCAGGCTGAGCTATGTGCTCTCCCAGGGCGAGCCGAAGGCAAAGGTTGCCCTCGTCTATCCGCTGGAGCAATTCCAGCGGGAATTCCGCGTCGGGCAGGACGAGGACCGCGCGCGGGTGATCTCCGACACCTTCGACCACCTGTGCGTGGCCCTGATGCGCCTGCACTATGACTTCGAGATCGTGCCACGGTGGGCACTGCAAGAGGCGGCCGCTGGCGAGGGGCACCTGCAGGTGGGACCACACCGCTGCTACGAGACGGTGATCTGGCCCTTCGCCGACCCCGATGATGACCTGTGGCGGCGGCTGTCGGGGCAGGTACGATGCTTCGACGTGGACGAGAGCCTGGGCTCCAACCTCGGCGCGGTGATCGACGCCCTGGGGCGGCTGCTGTACGCGCACAGGCCCCCGGATGTGGATGTCAGAGTGGAGGGGTCGGTCTACGGAGGCATCTACGCGCTGCAGCGCGCGATGGAGGAGGGGGTCGTGTACTATCTGGCCAACGTCGGCGAGGAGGCGGTGCAGGCCACGGTGACGGTTCCCGGCCGCGGGCCATGGGAGGCGTGGGACTGCGAGACCGGCGCCTGTTGCGGGGTTGCGGGCGAAGTCGACGGCGGGCTCAGCGTGCTGCAACTGAGCTTCGACGCCGGTCAGACGCGGCTCCTGGTGCCCGCTACGGCCCCCGCCGCGCCCCCGACGGCGGTGGTCCGCACGCGTGAAGTGCGCCTGCCCACCACGTGGGACTTCGAGCTGCTGGGGCCCAACATGCTCCCCATCGGCTCGATGCAGCTCACCCACGAGACCCACGGTGGCGGACAGACCTGGCGCTATCTGGCCGCATTCAAAGCGCACTATGTGCCCTGGGACCTGGGCCTCATGTTCGACGATATCGAGTACCGCGATGCGGCCATGCGCGATCTGGATCTGACCGTGAGAGTGAACCAGAAGCAGTGGCACTTCCAGGCTCTGGAGCCCTATCGGTGGCCTGAGCTCAAGTGGCTCCCGATCGCCGGCGCGGCGCGGGAGGGCGACAATGAGTTGGAGATCGTGATCCGACATCGCGCATGGCAAGATGAGCCCAAGGTGCTCACAGTGCTGCCGGCCCTGGTGGGGAGCTTCGGTCTGGACGGGAGCGTGCTGCGCCGGCCCCCGGTACGCGCCCAGATCGGCCCGTGGAGCGACTTCGGCCTCTCCTTTTACAGCGGCAGCGCCGCCTACCATGCCGAGGTTGCCATGCCGGAGGACTGGGAGGGCGACGATGCCGTCCTGGAGCTGGACGATGTGGCACAGATCGTGGAGGTTTTCATCAACGGCGAACTGGCCGGTGAGCGCTGCTGGGCGCCGTGGCGGCTCCCGGTGGGGCACCTGCTGCATCCGGGAAAGAACGGGCTCACACTGACGGTGACCAACACCATCGCCAACTTCATGGAGCACAGCCCTGTTGCTTCAGGGCTGCTGGGTCCGGGGAGGATCGTTTTCTAGAAGTCCGGCCGAGAAGCGCACCTTCGCCAAGAGTGTCATTCCGAGAGCGTCCGCTCCCGGTAAGAGCAACTCGAAGAACCCCCTGGCATTCAACGGAATTCTTCGCCCAAGCGTCGCAAGCTCGAGCTTGCGACGCCGACGCTCCAGAATGACAGAAACCGGGCCGGCCGGACTTTTCGGCCGGACCTTTAGCGGCCCGGCCCCCCGGTTGGGGGCGCCGCGCCGGGGCCGGGCCTGCGCGGCAGCGGGCGATGCCCATCCTATGCCCGGGCGCGGTTCTACCTGCCCAGCACCCTGCGCAGTTCGGCTTCCAGCCCCAGGGCCAGGGGGGTCCAAGGGCTATCGAACTCAGGTCTGGCGCGATCCGGGGTCTTGAAGGTGCCCAATAGCTCCAGGGCCTGCTGCCACTTGCCCCTGTCATCTTGGGCCGCGAGGGCAACGGCCTTGAAGTACCGCACCTCCAGGGCGCGCTTGGTATTTGGGTAGCTCCGCAGGAAGGCTTCAAGCGTCTCGAACGCCTTGGCCGGTTCCTGAGGTATCGACAGTATCACCAGGTCCAGAGTTGCGTCCTCCCGGGCGCCGGTGGCATTCTCGGGATCATTGGCCACCGCCTGGTTGAGGTACTCCCTGGCGATCTCCGGTGAGAGCCCCAACTCGAGCATGGTATGCCCCAGGTTCGCGGCGGCACGGGCATCCTTCGGGTCCCGTTCCAGCGCCTGCCGCTGGGCGTCCTGGTAAGTGACCTGCTCCAGGAGGGTGGCGAAGCCCGCCGCGGGCAAATACCCCCAGCGGATGTATAGCTCCTTGCCCCCGGCGTCCATGAACAGATTCGTGGGGAGCTTGCTGATCTTGACCTCTACGTCCGGCACTTCGTCTTCGGTCTCGATCCAGGAGTATTTCTGTACGAAGGGTCTGTTCTCTCGCAGCTCGGTGTCGATGGCGCAGCACTCGAACCCGCCGAGCAATGCCAGCACCTTTTCGTCGCGCAGGGTGGTGAAGCGCATGGTGCGGCAGGCCTCGTCACTGGGCTGGAAGATGAAGAAGTAGACGGGCTTTCCGGATGCGCGGGCCGCCGACTGGGCGTCCTGCACCGAGGCATACCACTGAATCTCCTCGGCGGCCGGCGTCGACACCGCAGCGGCCAGGATACCCAGCGCACACAGGACTATCCAAATCCCCCGCCCGATAGGCTCATTGTTGCGCATGAGTGCAACTCACCGATCCTTCCGGTCTTTCAGGTCCATGAAGTAGTGGATCTTGCGGGCGACCTCGCGATAGCCCATCGAGGGGTAGAACCGCATGCCCACCTCATTGGTGGTGGTGGTCTCGATCCGGCTGTGCTCCAGCCCGAGGGCCTCGAAGTAGTCGAGGGCGTGGGTCACCAGGGCCTTTCCCAGCTTCTTGCCCTGCTGGGCGGCGGCGACGGCAAGGTTGTGGATAGACCCCACCCCCGCCTCAGCATCCACGGCGGTGGTCACGTAGCCCACGACCCGGCCGGCCTCTTCGGCCACGAAGCAGCCGGGGAGGTTGTCTTGTAGGTCCGTCTCCACGTCGCGGCGTTTCCGGTGGCGCCAGTCGGTCTCCCTCAGGCGCCCGAACTGCGCCTCGATGGCGGCATCGATGGACACCGGCCGGAATACTTGCAGCGTGATATCCACGATGGCCTGTCTGTCGTCGGCGGTGGCAGGACGTATCCGCACGTTGTCCTCCCTCAAGGTGTCTGGGCCTCGGCGGACTGTGCGGCGATGAGCGCGCCGGCGATGCCCGCCAGTGCCTGGACTCGCTGGGTTCTCCCGACGATAGTCCTGGCGAGACTCACCGCGGCCTGCGAGTCGGTGCCGGCGAGGAGCACGCAGATGCGGGCCACTACGGGATCAGTGAGGACGGGGTCCTCCACTTCCCCAAGCAGCGTGGCGGCAAGCGTGGCGTCACGCTCCATGACCCGCTCGGCCACGCCACACAGCGCTTCACCGCGCACGTCCTCAATGGTGATGGACTTCGCCAGCTCGACGGCCTCCTGCTCCGCGGCCCGAGCCATCGCCCGCGCCGCCTGAGCACGCGTAGCCTCGGCCCGCTCCCCCGGCACCCCCGCCACCATCTCCACGGCCATTCTGCCCAGAGTCGCCGCTGTGGCGGCCATCTCGGCGGGTATCGCCGCCGCCGACACGGCCACGACGTGGGCGCGCTCGGCCTCGTCGCCGATGCCCTGGGCGATGACCAGCGCGGTCTCCGGGTCCTTGGTCGCTACCGCGCGGGCCACCATGCCGACGGCCACCGTCCGGGTCGCGTCCTCCTCGATGCGCTCCACCAGCTTGGTGGCGACGTCCACGTCCAGAAGCGCCCACACCCCGGCCAGCTCAGCGCGGTGCAGCGGCTCTGTGGGATCATCGCGCGGCAAGTCATCCAGGGCCTTCCGCGCGCTACGCAGGGCCTCCCGAGAGACGTCGGGGTTGTGCCGAAGCAGCTCAAGGCCGAGGTCTCTGAGGCACCCAACGCGGGCCGCCGGGTCCTCGGCCTTCTCCGCGGTCTCGAGGGCGGCCGCGGCTTTCGCATCGGCGTCCGGCAGGCCCAGTTGATAGCCCACCGCCACGATCTCTCGCAGCGCGACGGCGCTCTCCAGCGAGGACTTGAGCGCTTCCTGGACGCGCAGGGCCTCGTCCAGGACAGCCAGCGCCGCCTCCTTGTCCACCCGCGCCACCCGCAGGGCGATGGAACGCAGGGAGAGCGCATGGGTCATCTCCCCGTCGGTGTACCCGGCGCACTCCAGAGCCTGGCGGATGTTGTCCTGGTACTTCACCTTGTTCAAGGGCGCCCATGTGGCGCCGATCTCGGCAAGGCATAGTGCCCGCGCCTGGGGGTCCCGGGAGCGGGCCGCGGCCGCAGCGGCCTCGCCCAGCAGAGCCTCGGGCGTCACCTCATCACACCGGCCCGGATCGGCCAGCGCGACCAGTAGCGTCAATAGCAGTACCACAGCCGCTCTCCCTTCGCGGACGGGGGGTGGGATCACCAATGGGCCCCACACCGTGCACAAGGTGCCCACAGGGTCTTGGACACTCCAGAGCCGCCGAGGGTTCCGCACCCCTCCCCCGTCACCCAACAGGCCGGGGCCATGAGGGCCCCGGCCTGTATCTGCATGCTTGACGACCGGCGCCGACGATGCCCGCTAGCCGCCGGTCTTCGGAACCGCGGCTTTAGCCTTGGTTTCCTCGCCCGATTTCGCCTTTGCCGGCTCCTTCGCCTTGGCGTCCTCCTCGCCCGTGGCCTCCTCGCCTGTGGCCTCTTCGTCCTTCGCCCCTTCGCCCGTGGCCTCTTCCTCAGCCTTGGCGTCTTCCGAGGTGTCGGCCGGCTGGTCCGCTACGGCATTCTCCGCGGTCTCAGCGGCGCCCTGCTCCTCATCCTCGTCCTCTTCTTCTTCCTCAGGCGGAGCGACGGACGGGACTTCGGGTAATGAGATCACGGCCCCCCGGTCGAAGAGGTCCGGTGCCAAATCGAAGGGTACGCCCTCGCTGCTGTCTCCGAGCTTCTTGAGAGCCTGCGTGGCCTGCTCCACGACGGCCGTTGCCACATCGCCCCCGGCGGTCTTGGCAGCGGTGCCTGTACGCAGGGCGGGAATTGCCTCCCTGTCGCCGATCTCGCCCAGCACCCATGCGGCCCGAGCCCTGTTGCCCTGAGGTGTATGGGCGTTGTTCATGACATTGGCGATCTGGGTGAGGATTGGATCGGGCTTCTTGTCTGTGATCAACTCACGGCCCTGCTTGACCAGAGCAACGCCGGCCTCATCGTAGACGACGTCGTCACTCTCGAGCAGTTCGACGAGTGCCTCGACCGCGCGGTCATCGCGCAGGTTGGCCAACTGCAAGACGGCCTGTGACCGCACCGTAGGGTCCTCGGAGTCCACGTCCTCCGAGAGACGCTCCATGGGGTCGAGGGCGCAACCGGCGACCATAATCAGCCCGCACAGCAGGGATACTGCGCAGAGCCGCAGTATGTTCTTCGGCATCGAGTGTCCTCCTGCGACCGTGCAGCGATCAAGCGGTGTATTACGCGTCCACGACGACCACGTTCAGAGCCTCTGCCGACTTCCTGGCTGCTTCTCGGGCCCAGTAGAAGTCGTCGGCGACGCCGGCCTTGATGGCCGTGGTGACCAGAGGCTCCTGCTCCTTGGTGACGGTGGTGAAGCCCAGGGAATGGATGGCGGCGGCCCGGACGTCGCCGACGGTGTCCTCCTGGATGGCCACCAGCCCCCGGATGAGATCGGCACCGTGCTCGCCGGACGGCGCCCGGCGGGCTACATCGCCCAGGGCGTAAGCGGCGGCGGTGCGCACTTCGGCGCTGGGCTCGACGGTCTCGTCGGCCGCCCGCACCAGCGGCGCAATGCAGTCACCGGTGCCGATAGCCCCCAGAGCTCTGGCGCTGCGAACGCGGAGCAACTCGGTGGTGTCCGGAGGCGGCGGCTCGGCGGGCTCGGCGTCCGCCGCGGCCTCTTCATCCGGCTCGCCCTCAGGTTCCGGGGGCACAACCGCCGGATGGTCGGCCAGGACCTGCGATAGCGAGGCCAGGGCGGCCTCGTCGGCCAGCAGCGCCAGGGCCTCCGCCGCGCTGATGCGCAGGTTCACGTCGGCTTCGGTGTCCGCGACGATGGAGGCCAACGCCCCCACGGCGTCCTTGGCGTCGAGCTTGCCGAGTGCCACCGCCGCGGCGGCGCGCACATCGGTGGACTCATCGCTCAAAGCGCCCATGAGCGGCTCCCACACCCGGCGCCCCCCCACGTCACCGAGGAGAGAGGCCGCGCGCCACTTTGCCGCCGGCTCGGGGGATTGTAGCTTTTCAAGCAAGTCCGGCACGATGGCCCCCCCGCGGTCACGCAACTGGGTCATGGCGTCCTGGACCTTGCCGTAATCGTCGCCGGCAAGCTTGTCCAGAAGCACCTGGGTGGCCCGGGCCCGCTGCCATCGGGTGATGCCGAAGACGGCGATCAGGATGACGGCGATAACAACCAGCACGATTGTGGTCCGTCGGTTCACGGTCATCAACTCGCGTTTTGGCGCCTGCCGATGGCGGAGGCGGTCTGCCGAGGCCCCGCGGGGGCACTCGGTTTCGTCTCCCGACATGGGTTGCCCCACAGGGCACGGCGCTCAACAGTTCGGCCAGTGAGCACAGCGCCGGGACGCCTTATCCCTCCCGGCCGGGACCGGCGCGACCTACTCGCGGCTGGCCAGGATCTTCTTCTGGATCGCCTGAGCAGCGACGACATCCTCCTTGCGCGGCTGATCCTCCTTGGCGAGCTGACGGATCAGGTCCAGCGCCTGGGCATCGCCGATGCACTCCAAAGATGCGGCCAGCCACTGCTTCATCCGCTGGTCTCTCGCCACTCCGCGGGCTTCCAGCACGGGGTCCGTGGCGGGCTTGCCCACCGCGCCCAGTGTGGCGACGATCCAGACCTTCGATTTGTCGTCGGCGGTCTTGAGTGCCTCGAGCAAAGTCTGGACGGGTTGCTCCCCCATGATGGAGAGAGCCGCGGCCGCACGGGCCTTGAGCTGTTCGTCGTTGGTCTTCATCATCAGGTCGAAGAGTTGTTTGCCGGCGGCGCCCAGGATCGGCCGCTTGTCATTGCCGATCTCAACTGTGCCACGGTCTCCAATGCGCGCCACGGCCATGGCCGCGTGCCCGGCGAACTCGTTACCCGGCTGCAATAGACCTGTGAGGGCCGCGACGCTGTCCTCGTTACCCGCGTAGCCGAGGGCAACGATGGCGCGTCTGCGCACCTCGGGGTCCTCGGAGCTGTCCTGGGCGGCGGCGGCCAGGGTCGCCACATCCACCTTGCTCTGGGTCTGCTGCTTGCCCAGCGAGGCGCCCAGAGAATCTTCCAGCAGATCATGGGCGGCGACGGCGGTCAACTCGGCCAGGACGACGGTGGCGCGACGCTTGGCGTTCTCGTCGCCGGACTGAGCCAGGCTCGCCAGCTCCTTCTCCACATCGCCCAGCCGCCAGTTCCTGAGCACATCCATGGCGGCGTCCCGGACCTCGGGAGACTTGTCGGTTAGGGCCCGTACCATGGCGGGAGTGGCTTCCTCGGCGGCGAGACGGTCCAAAGCGTAGAGGGCCTGGACCTTGACGGCCGGCTCCTGCTGCCCGAGCGCGGTCACCAGGGGCTCCACGGCCCCCACGGCACCTGTGCGCCCCAGCGCCCGGGCGGCCATGGAGCGAGAGGTCAGAGGACCTGAGCGATCGCTCAGGACCTTCGCGGCGTACTCCACCGCTCCGGAGCCTATCTCTCCCATGGTGATGCCCGCCCACAGGGCCACATCCTCCGCGCCGGTGAGCAGCGCCGTGCGCAAGTGGGGCAGGGTTGGCTCGCCGATGCGGACCAGGGCGTCCTTGGCCATACTCGACACCCGCGGCGTCGAGGTGCCCAGGGATGACAGAAGGATGGGGATGGCGGGGGCCCCGACGTTGGCCAGGGAGTCCCGGGCGGCGTGGTAGACCTGCCAGTCGCTGTCGCCCAGGGCGGCGGCGAGCCGGCCCAGTACTCGGGCGTCGGCGCTGTCGCGCAGGGCATCGGCGGCGACGCGGCGGATGGTGACGTCTCCGTCCTTGAGCATGGAGGCCAGGGGCACCACGGCGTTGGGGCCACCGATCTGGGCGATGGCCTGAGTGGCGTTGAGGCGGACCTCGGGCTCCGGACTTGCCAGGGCCCGGGTAGTGACCGGAATGGCATCATTGCCCAGGGCGGTGAGGGCCAGCCGGATCTCCCGTGTCGCACCGGAGCGGTTGTTCATGAGTGTGTCTACCAGGGGGGCGATGGCCCGCGGGTCCAGCAATTTGCCCAGAGACTCGGCGCAGGCGGCCTTGACCTCGTCTCGCTCCGCCTTCATGCGAGAGATCAGGGTCGGCACCACACCGTGCTCGGTGGCCACTTCGCCCAGCAGTCCGAGGGCCGACGCGGCCCGGCGCCGCACTCCCCACTGGTCGTCGGCGGTCAGACGCCGCAGTAGGGGCTGGACGACAACCACTGCGTCCTCGGGAGGCACCACGGGGCTGGCGGCGCGGTTGGCGATGGCGCCCAGCATGCGGCAGGCTGTGGCGCGCACATCGGGCTCATCCGGATGGTCGACAAGCGCCTTGATGATGGGCTGGATGGCGGGTACCTGCATCTTCACCAGGGTGGCCTCGGCGGTCCCCCGGGCCCGCATGAACTCCTGGGTTGTCTCGTCACGGATGGTGCCGTCGGCCAGTGTCTTCTTGGCCGGCTCGGTACGCTTCATGATCGCCACCAGGGACCCGGTGACGTGATCGCTGGGGATGACGGCCAGAACGTCGCGGACGGTATCGCGAACGTACTGATCCCAGGCATCCAGCAGATCCAGGCAGCCATCCACCACGGGATTGAGTGCGGTGGGGTCGGCGTCGTGGATCGCGGTGCCGATGTTGGTCAGAGGGGCCTTGGCGGTACCACGGGTGACGCCGTCCTTGTCCTGGCTGGCCTCGATGAAGATCTCGACGCCGCGCCGATGCAGGGCGGTGAGAAGCTTCTGGTCCCTGGCCTGAACCGGGGCGTCCAGCAGGTCGTGGCAGGTGAGCAACTCGTAGTAGGCGTCATGGGTGCCCACCAGAGGGATGGCCGCGACGGCCTGGTCCTGGACCCACCGCGGGCGGTCCTCGAGGGCCTCGCGAAGCTTCTGCTTGGCGACGAGGGTTCGGACCGCTTCCACTCGTTGACTAGGGCTACCATCCGCGATGGTGGCCGCTAGGCGATCCAGCTCCCCTCGGCGGTACGAAGCGATCACTGCAATGCAGGCGATCGCCCCGATGACCAAAACCCAGGTTACCTGACGCCTGGTGTTTTCGTCCACAGCCGTCAACTCCTCAAGTCGTTATGGCGCCGCCTTGGGCGACAGGTCCACGAGACACAGGGGGATGATTCCTATTGCCGACAGAGCGCATCTTACCGCAGCGCGCACGTAGATTCCACATTGCCCGGCGGCATACCTTCCCGCAAATCGTCGCGGGCAAGATTATTTCCGCCGCCCACGTCAAGCCGGAGGCGGCCAAACCCACTGCCTCGCCAACGTGGGTCGCCACAGTATACTGCAACCCGCGCCTTCTGCCTACATCCACACGCCGGCGGATCGCAAGGCCCGTTGGCGGCCCACCGACACGTGGAGCCCGGAGCCGCGGCTCGACGGAGCCGCGAAGTGCGACCTGCACCTCCGTTTGCAGCGGAAACCAGGCCTCGGCGCGGCCTGTGTCTCAGGAACCCGGAAGGCGTGGACGTGTCGCGAGAGCGTGTCGGTTTGGCTCATCGAGGCCGAAACGCAAATCACGCCGCATCCTCGATGGGCCGCGTGACTTGCCCCATCGAGGCGCGGCAAGATGAGGAAGGCCACAGCCCGGTGGCCATGGTGTGCAGGAGACGGGCCTCGACGGCGGAGGGCTGCGCAAGAACAATAGCCGAACGTCGACCGGTGCGTCAACTTCAGAATCAGGGCCCTCCGCGGGTGTCGGCTTCGGCACGGGCCTGTGTGAGCCGGACCAGCTCAGCGGCCGCTTGCGAGGCGCGGTTGGTGAAGGCGAGGCGCTCCGGGCTCCGGGGCTCTGCAGCCACAAGCGCCCCCAGGAGCGCGGCAAGCCGGCCCGGGTCGGAGGCGACCATCGCGTCCTTCGCCCGCCGCTGCTGATCGTCATACCTGCGCTCTCGCGGAACGAACACCGTCGGCACCCCGACGGCCTTGGCCTCGGAGAAGAGGTTGTAGCCGCTGGCCCCGACAAGTACATCGGCACCGCTCAACACTTCCAGCAGTGGGTAATGCTGCAGTCTCTCGCCACGGGAGTAGGCCTCCGTGCGGGAGAACGGCTCCAGGTTCGGGGAGGCCCAGAAGATTCGCGGCGACGGCCGCAGGTCCGCGGCCAGCCGCGCTATGAGCGTGAACAGCCGCGAGGTGTAGTGGGCCTCTTCGGTGCTCACGGCGAGCAGGACGCGCTCGTTGGGGGCGACGCCCAGAAGCCCCCGGGCCTCGACGCGCGACGGCAGCTCAGCGGGGTCGCGAAGCAGGACGGGGGCGCAGTCGACCACCGGGATCGGCAACCGCGGCGCAGGGGGCTCGACACACAGAGCCAGATCGAAACCGGCGACCTGCGAAACCAGATCCCGCGAGTATTGTGGGCGCAGGCGGCGGCAGACCAGAGCCCTGGCACAGGAGAGCGAGGGGATGACATCGGCCATCTCGCCCACCACACCATGAGGGAAGACGTCCATCACCAACAGCCTGGGCCGGAGGGCGTCCAGCGTGGCTCGGAGCTCCGCCGCCAGCGCAATGGGCTCGGTCTGCTGAAGGTGCACGAAGGCAATGGCCTCGGTGACCAGGGGCAGGGGCACGACGGCATTGGTCACAACCACGGGCCGGAAGTGCGAGAGACGGGGAACGTGGCGGAGTATGGCCGCCGCGCGGGTGACGTGGCCCATGCCGCCGCCGAAGGCGTAGTAGGTGATGTCGCAGGGCTCAGGGGTGTCCATCGTGATCCCGATCGCCGTCCCGAGGGCCATGCGGAGTGGCCTCAGGCCAGGTGGTCGATGCGGGAGAAGGCCTCCTCATTGCCCACCAGATACATGCGATCCCCGGCCTGGAGGGCGTCGTCGGGCCCTGGGATGACGACTTCGGGCTCGTCGCCGGCGGCGCCCGGGCGACGGATGGCGACCACCGTCAGGCCGTACTTGGGGCGCAACGCCAGCTCCCGCAGCGTCTTGCCCACGAAGGCCTGGGGCATCTCTACCAGGGCGAAATCCACATTGCCCTCGAGCTCTACAAGGTCGACGACCCGGGGCGAGGAGAGTGTGCGTACCAGGCGCATGGCCACATCGTCTTCGGGATAGACCACCCCGCTGGCGCCCACGCGCTGGAGGATGTCGGCATGCAGGTCGCTGCCGGCGCGGGCGATGATCTTGTCGCAGCCGATCTCGCGCAGCAGTGCCGTGACGAGAATGCTGGCCTCCACGTCGCGACCGATCCCAACGATCACCGCGTCCAATTGGTCCATGGCTATGGCCTCAAGGGCCGCACGATGGGTGGCGTCGGCCCGTATGGCGCTGGTAACGTCCGACTTGATTGCATCCACCTTGACCGCATCACTGTCCACGGCGACGATCTCCGCGCCGCGTGCATAGAGCCCGGTGGCCACTCGGGCCCCGAACCTCCCCAGGCCGATGACGCCAAACTGTCTGGTCTTCCGCATACTCGCCTCTCCTACAGGCGGGCCATCAGCCCACCATCACTTGCTCGTCCGGGTACTCCAGCTCGACCCGTGTCTGCCTATTGGCCACCGCCACCGCTACGGTGAGTGGCCCCACGCGCCCCAGGTACATGGCCGCGGTGATCGCCAGGCGCCCGAACGAACTGAGCCGGCCGGTGATCCCAGTGGAGAGCCCGACGGTGGCGAGGGCCGAGGTCACCTCGAAGAGGATACTCATGAACCGCATCCGCTCGCTCATGGACAGCAGGAAGGTCCAGACCAACACCATGAGCCCGAACAGCATGACCACCGCCACCGCACGATGCCGGGCAGACTCGGGGATCCCACGGCCGAAGATCGATACCCGTGACTGTCCGAGCATCATCGCCCACCCTGTCACCGTCACGACCGCCAGCGTCGCCGTCTTGATGCCGCCTCCCGTGGAGCCCGGAGAGGCACCGGCGAACATCAGCAGGACAAACAGGAACTGGGTGGCATCCGCCAATCTACCGATGGGCACCGTGTTGAACCCGGCGGTCCGGGTGGTCACCGACTGGAAACCCGCGATGTAGACCCCCTCCAGACCGCCTTTCAGGAGCCCCTCATGCCATTCCAAGAGCACGAAGCCAACAAGTCCCAGGAGCAGGAGCGCGGTGGTGGTCACCAGCACCAGCTTGGTGTGCAGGGCCAGACGCGGTCGCCGACCTCCCATGAGGTCTCGCCGATAGCGGCGCAAGTCGGCGATCACCGGGAAGCCCAGACCGCCGACGATGATGAGCGCGCAGATCACCAGGTTCACCCAGGGATCGGCCGAGTAGCTCTCGAGGCTATTGGAGAACAGGCTGAACCCGGCGTTGCAGAAGGCCGAGATTGCATGGAAGCCGGCCACCCACGCGGCCCGCAGCGGACCCATCTCCCCCCCGAGCCACCAACGCAGGAAGAGCGCAAGGCCGCCGATGAGCTCGAGGGTGAAGGTGTAGCGGGCGATGGCTCCCAGCGTCGTGGTCATGTTGGCTTCGTCGATGCTGACGGTATCGTGGAGAGTCATGCGGTCGTGGAGCGACACCCGCTTTCCCCGCACGACGTTGAATATCCCGGCCAGGGTCATGATGCCCAGCCCCCCGACCTGGATAAGCAGCAGAATGATGATCTGCCCAAAGAGCGAGAAGTCGACCGGGGTGTCCTTGACGATCAGCCCGGTGACGCAGGTGGCGGAGGCGGCGGTGAACAGAGCATCTATCGGGCCGACCGGGTTCATAGTGGAACTGGCGATGGGCAGGGCCAGCAGGAGCGTCCCGGCCAGGATAGCCACAGCGAAGCTGCGGAGGATCGTGGCGGCCGGTGACTGGAAGATCGCCTCGGAGAGGGTGGTGCCGGCCAGGGCCAGCCGTACGCGCGCCCGCAGGCGGTTGACCAGGAGGAATAGGGCCGCGGCGGCCAGAGCGCCGTAGGTCCCCAGGGCCGAGGGGCTCACGCCGCAGAGGGCCAGGACCGCCGCCACCAGAGAGCCGAAGCCAAGGCATCGCGCCGTCCACAGCTCCACTTCCGTGCTCAGGGGGTCTCGCTGGTGGCGCTCCAGCTCGCCGGCCGTGCGCTGAGCCGCCATGTGCAGCATGACGGCCACCAGCGCAGTGCCCACGTGCACCAGGGCCCCGAAACTCCCCGGCCGGAAATGGGTGGCGATCGGCACAGCCACGAGCAGCAGGCTGAGACCCGCCGCCGAAGGGCACAACGATTCGCACACCGGTCTGTTACGCAACCGGTCGAGGAAGACCACGGGTCAGCCGGGCCCCCTTGGTGTCGGGGATGGAGTGATTGGGCCGGCTGCAAGGATAGGGGTTATGGCCCGAGCCTGTCAATACGGCCGGCTGCAAGGTCATTCCGGGGCCGCCGCCCCGCCTGCCGTCTATCATGTCTCAGTCGCCATCCGCCGCCCCTTCTTTGGGCCCCGGAGCTCTGAGCACTCGCCTTGCTTCACCCTCTCGCCGGGTGAAGCCTGTGCCGTCGAGGTACTCCAACACGGGCACGAGGTACTTGCGGCTGGCCCCTAGGACCTCTCGGGCCTCGCCGATGGTGAACGGCCCATGCGCCTCGTAGCGCTCGGCCAGGCTCTTGGCGGCGGCCAGAAGGGCGGCGGGGCTCATGAGAAAGCCGCCCACCACCATCAGATCTCCCCGGCGCAAAGCGATGTCCAGCAGGGCGTGGGCGGACTTGCGCCCCAGGAGCTCCAGGACCTCCTCGCGCGAGGGCGCGGTGACCCCGGCGGTCGCAACGCGTTCCAGCAGCCTGTCCAGTGCCGCCTGGTCCTCGGGGGCCAAAGCCACCCGGTGGCCCGCAAGACGCCAGGAGCCGGGCTCGGAGACGATCTCTTCCCCGGCCTCCAGCGTCGCCATGAGCCACTGCGCCACATCCGGCGCCAACTGCCCCAGCGCCGCCTGCACGAAGGCCTTGGGCGCTGCGGGCTGCAGCGGGTTCTGGGCGTGGTAGCCGGCGAGGGCGTCCAGCGCCGCCCGCCGCAGGCCACCGGCAACCTCGGCGTGCATGTATCTGCCCGCGACCATTGGTGTCAACGTCCCGCGGGCCAGCAGCTCCTCGATGGCCCTCTCGGCGACCTCGTCATCGATCTGCAGTGCGGCCGCCAGATCCGCCGCGGTGAAGCCTCCGCTGTGGCTCCGGGCCCAGTCCGCGCCACGGTCGGCCAGGGTGCCCTCCTGCAGGGCCTGCAGGCGCCGAATGGCGGCCTCCTGCTTCCGGCGATGGCGGGAGGGTGT
>CAYRFY010000026.1:21533-24746 GCA_964423635.1 uncultured Armatimonadia bacterium
CCGCCTCCGATGGTGAAGGCCGGCGAGTAACGCCGGAGCACGAAATGGTCGCCGATGCCCGCCACCGCGGGCGCCTCGAGACGGAGCTGAGCCAACCCCTCCTCTCCCGGTCCGAGGGCCTCGGTCTCCAGCAAGACCACTCGGCCCAGCAGCTCCGCCGCTCCATGATGGATGCGCACCCGCTCCCGGTAGCGCAAAGGTCCGCCGGCCGAGGGGGAGAGCCGCAGCCTCACGTCCAGCATCCAGGAGGGTTTCATGCTCCCCGGCGCCACCAACTGGTGGCCGCGCTCCACCTCGTCTCTGCCCAGGCCCGCGATATTGACCCCCACCCGCACCGGGGCGAGGACCTCATCCAGGTGCTGTTCGTAGACTTCCAGATTCCGCACTCTGGTGCGGTGCCCGGTGGGCAGAATCTCCAGCTCCTGATCGACCTTCAGGCCGCCCCGGATCAGCGAGCCCGTAACCACCGTCCCAAAGCCCTTGATCGAGAAGCTGCGGTCAATCTGCATCCTCGTCGGCCCGGCGGTGTCTCGGGGCCTGACCTGGCGGGCCAGTTCGTCCAGGCAGGCCACGAGCCCGTCAATACCTTCGCCGGTCCTGGCCGAGACCGTGACGATCGGCGCGCGCTCAAACACCGTGCCCCGCAACTGCTGGGCGATGTCCTCCTGCGCAAGCAAAAGCATCTCGGCGTCCACCAGGTCGCACTTGGTGACAACCACCAGGCCGGTGTCGATCTGCAGCACATCCAGGATGGTCAGGTGTTCCCGTGTCTGAGGCATCACGCCCTCATCGGCGGCCACCACCAGCATGAAGATATCGATCCCGGTGGCGCCGGCCAGCATGTTCTTGACAAACCGTTCGTGTCCGGGCACATCCACGATCCCGGCCCACGAGCCACCGGGGAGCGGCAGCCAGGCAAAGCCCAGGTCGATAGTCAGACCTCGCTTTTTCTCCTCCTGGAAGCGGTCGGTGTCGATGCCGGTGAGACGCTGCACCAGGGCGGTCTTGCCGTGGTCCACGTGGCCGGCGGTGCCGATGATGATGTTCCCGGGCCCGATAGCGGTCATGTGATCTCACTTCGCCCGGCTGCGGCGCGGCTCCTTCTTGGACAGGAGACGGTGTAGCGAGAGGAATGCGGGCCCTCCAGAGCCTGTCGGCTAAGTATACTGGGCCGACAACGTGCCTCGGCGCCATGGCTCGACACGCGCAGGAGAAGTGTCGTCACGGTCCTATGAATGTGCTTGCTCCGCACCCAGAACGCCGTTAGCCACGGGACGTCGCCCGGCCGCGCCTACTCGAGAGCGCGCAAGAACTTCACCGACAGGCTCGGTAGACTCCGCCGTCCGCAGTTCTCGCCGCGCCGGGAGGTCTTCGATCGCTTGACGTGCAATATGGACACATCACCGCGTACTGCCGCAGGTCGTATCCATAGCCGCGCGAGCAAGGTGGGAGCCCTGATGCCCTCGGACCGCCCCAATATTCTCTGTGTGATGACCGACCAGCAACAGGCGGATGTGATCCATCCCGACCATCCGTGCCGGACGCCGAACGTTGACCGGATCATCGCCGGCGGGGCGCTGTTCACCCGCCACTTCACCAGCACGGCTCACTGCTGCCCATCGCGGGCGAGCTTCATGACCGGCCTGTACCCGAGTCGGCATGGGGTGCACAACAACATCTCCAACCCCATGCGCCTGTCGCAGGGGCTGAATCCAGAGGTGCGCTGCTTCTCCGAGGACCTGCGCCAAAGCGGCTACGAGCTGTCCTTCGCCGGCAAGTGGCATGTCAGCAATGAGGAGAACCCCTCGGACCGGGGCTGGCACGAGCTGGAATTCAACTGTGGCAAGGGTTCGTTCCACCACCGCAGCTACGAGAATTTCCGCAAGATCGCCATGCAGGAGGCACCGGACAGGGAACGCACGTCCGGGGATGTGTGGCGCCCGGGCTGGGGGCACTACCGCCTGTACGGCTCGGTTCCCGACGGCGGGCCTAAAGGTTACGAGAACGTGTACGACTACAAGGTCACGCAGTCGGCCATCGAGGGACTACAGGACCTGGCCCGCGGCGAGGCCCCGTGGATGCTGTACTGCGGTCTGGTCGGGCCACACGACCCCTTCATCGTGCCCGAGAGGTTCGCCACCATGTACGATCCGGCGGACATCGAGCTGCCGGAGAGCTTCCACGACACGCTGGAGGACAAGCCCCGGACCTACCAGCGGATGCGGCACATGTTCTTCGGTCAGCTCACCGCCGACGAGGTCCGGCAGTCCATCGCCCACTACTGGGGCTACTGCACCATGCTGGACGCTATGTTCGGCGAGCTGCTGGAGGCCCTCGAGGCCACCGGCCAGATGGACGACACCATCATCATCTTCACCTCCGACCACGGCGACTATTGCGGAAGCCACGGTCTGTACTGCAAGGGGGTCCCGGCTTTCCGCGAGGCGTACAATGTACCGCTGGCCGTCCAGTGGACCAACGGCCTGCAGAACCCGGGGCGGGAGGTGGAGGCTCTCACCTGTCAATCCGACATGGCTCAGACCTTCCGGGACATCGCCGGCTGCGGGGTGCCCGACGACATGCCGGGACGGAGTATTCTGCCGTTTCTGAGCGACGGGACCGCCACAGATTGGCGGGATGAGATGCACTTTCAGTTCGACGGAGTGGAGCTATACTACTCGCAGCGTACTTGTTTCACCGACAAGTGGAAGTACGTCTATAACGGTTTTGACTTCGACGAGCTATATGATCTTCAGCGTGACCCGCACGAGACGGTGAATCTGGCCTTTCCGTCGCGATACCCACAACCGCTTCTCAACGTGGGCCCCGGGGGAGACGCAACTCTGGGCAGCAGCGGAGGCTACCGGCCGTGGCCGCACCTTCCCGAGGAGCTGGAGCAGGTGCGCCGGGACATGCTGCGGCGAATCTGGCGTTTCGCGATGCAGGAGCAAGACCCAATGGCGAACCCCTACGCCACGGTGGCCATGGCTCCGTGGGGTCCGGCGGAGGGCTTCGCACCCGGGTAGGGAGTGTCATCGGTTCCGGCAGGTGCGTGGGGCGGGCTCTTCGGTGCGGCGCGGTCGCGCCCCGAGGGAACCGTCGCAGTCGAGGGCCATGCGTCCACGGCAGGCTTCCCGTCCGCCCGACGTCAAACTCCGGCAGGAGAGGTAGATCATGCTACGCACCAATGAGGACAGACTGGTCGAGATCGTC
>CAYRFY010000027.1:0-7808 GCA_964423635.1 uncultured Armatimonadia bacterium
TCCAGTGCCACCGTCACGCGTTCCTCGGAGACGGCGACCTCGAGCCGCACGAAATCGCCGGCCAGGAAGGCCTCGCGGGCCGTGGTCTGGGCCGTGGCGAGGATCTTGCCCCTCCGGAACAGGTCCACAGACCCGCAATAGCGGATGTAGACCATGAACCCGTCGCGCACTCCTCCCGCGGCATCGCCGCCGATGACCAGGCCGGCCCAGTTGCTCTCATCGGCGCCGAAATCGGTGATCCGGAGGTCCACGGCAGCGCGGACTTGAGAGAACTCGCGCTCGGCCAGGTAGCTCGCCCCCGCGCCATCCACGTGGTAGACGCCATCCCGGACCTGCCACCGGCCGATGTTCACCACCCAGGCGGCGTCGGTATCGAAGGCGTCCCGGACTGCGACTTCCCCGGCCTGAGCGGTGGCGGCGAGCAGCAGGAGCGGCCAAAGGCGGCGAGTAATGGCTCCCATCGTTCCCTCTCCCTTCGGTGGGTGCGACCGACGCGCGGATCGTCCACGTCTCGGCCCAGCACACCTGACGCGGCCGGGCACACAGCCGCGGCCGGCGAGCCGTCGAGCAAGCGGCGTCGGAGATTGCCGGACGCGCCACGGGGACCGGGCATCTTCGCCCGGCCCCCGTCTGCACGCAAGGGATCCTTGCACAGCAGTGCGTCGCGACGCCCTACCTCAGCGCGCCGACCGTGCCGTTCTCTCTGACGATCCCCCACAGCTCCGTGCGCCCGTTGTACGGCCCGCCCTGGATGCGAAAGACGTTCTTCGTCTCGTTCTCGCAGTCCACGTAAGTATCGGTGGTCTTGACGGCCTTGACGACCTTCGCGTGGCCGTCAGCAAAGGCACAGTTGGCCATCTCATTGTGGCGGGCATCGATGGGGGTGTTGAAGGTCTGGGCCAGGTTGCCGTCACCGATGGTGAAGGTCTCCGACGGCCTGCCGATTTCGGCGTCGGAGATGGGGGCGACGAGGCCGGTGAGGTTGCCGTCTTCCCAGACGGCGGTGTTGAAGATGTAGCTGGTCCCGTTGAACCCGGCGGCAAGAGGTGGCGCGCCCAGGGCTCCCAGCACCGCGTTCAGCCCGGCGGTGCTGATCTCGTCCTTCTTGCTGGGACACTGGAGAATCTGCACGTTCTTCATGTACGGAAGCAATACGTGGTATACGGCGACGGTCCCGGCGGTGGTTCCGCTCAAGCTCTGCCCGTAGTGCTCGTCATAGTCCTGCACGTACATCAGCATCGCCGTACCGACCTGCTTGAGATTGCTCAAACACGATGTCTGGCGCGCCTTCTCACGGGCGCGCGCGAAAACAGGGAACAGTATGGCGGCCAGGATCGCGATGATGGCGATCACCACCAGCAATTCGATAAGCGTGAAGCCGCGCTGTTTCATCTCTCCGTTGCCTCCTGAAATCCGGTGATGGGATCAGACTGCTTCGGCGTGATCGTGCTTCTTCCGCTAACGTCCCGCAAGCCAGTGGACAGCTCTTACCGATCCGGCGGCAATGGGTACGCCCCCTGCAGCGCCCCCTTTCTGGCACCGAGCAGTCACACCACGGGCACGGTGTGACCACCGATAACTTGAGCTTCCATCAAAACGATTCGGCAGACAGACACGAAAATCCTGCCGCTCTCTCAGGAAATCCGCGTCCGGATCATCGTTGCGCGTGTGCACAAGGGTTGGATGCGCCGGCCGGTGAAGTATCCCCCATCTCAGAACGGAGGCCACCGCCGCCGCTCATCGCCATGGAGGCGCCCTCATGCGCATCTGCATTCCATTACTGCTCGTGGTCTGCGCCCCGCCGCTGTATTGCCTCACAATCGACGAGCACAGTCTCGCCGTCAGTACCATGATACCCCGGCAGGGACAGGAGGTAACGTGGACGTTGTCCGTTACCAATGATACTGCTCACCCGTTCACCGAAACGGCCACACTCCTCATCAGATCGCAGAGGGAGGCAGATGGCTCCATCACCGGCGGGACCGTCGAGGCGGAGCTCCGGCTGGAGGCCGGCGAGAGCGCCGAGGTGTCGGTGCCGTGGACACCGGAGCGAAACGGCACCTATCGCGTGGGCTTCGCTCTCGCCGGAAGCGAGCAGGTCATCGAGCGGCGGGTCGCCGTCACGGCCCGGGAGACCTATTTCGTCTGGTTCGGCGCGCCACAACGCTTCACTTGGTGCAATGTGCCGACCACGGTGAAGCCTGAGGATCGCGATTGGTGGCTGCGGCGCGGCGCCATTCCCGCCGCCTGGAAGTGTGGGGTGTGCTGCAAGGACAAGACCGTCGAGGAGTTCGTGCAGATCTGGGGGGCGGCCGATCATATCGCCATCGACGAGGTGGGGGGCCCCGGGGAGGTCACGGACAAGTTCATCGAGGCCTGGAGGAGACTGCACCGCGACAAGCCCGGCCAGTGGGTGGCCGTCTGGTTCATGGGTGCCCATGACTACTGGGCGGACATCAAGGACCTCGTGGATCTGTTTCTGCCCGAGATCTACCTCAACTACAGCGGCAACCATCTGGGCAAGTTCGACGCCTACTTCCGCACCGCCCGCCGAGCCGGGGTAATGGACCAGGTGATCCCGGGGCTGGGTATCAACATTATCAAGGACGAAGCCGGCAATGTCACCAACTCCCCGACGAAGGAGGACGTCCTGCGCCAGTTTCTCTACCTGAAACGCACGGCGCCGGAGCTGCGGGGAATCGGCTTTTTCACCTCCGACAGCGCGGCCCCCGGAGTGGCGGAGTACGCCGACGCGCTGTGTGAAGACTACTACATCAAGCCCGTGCTCACTGTCGAGGGTCTGCCGGAGGCCATTCATCTGACGAAGGCGCCCGGTGATGAGCGCGGAACGGCCACGGCAGTCATCCGCAATGTGGGCGGCATGGACGCTCACAATGTGAAGCTCCGCTGGCACTGGGAGCAGGCGGGGCTTTCGGCGACGGCGACGGCCCCCAGTATCGGCACACTACGCGCCGGAGACCGGGCCACGGTGACGCTGGATATCCGGGCTACCCGCTGCACCCAGCCGCTGGGGCTCTCCATCGAGCCCGACCCGGGCTACACCGTGTTGGACGGCCGAGCGGCGACGACCGTGCTGCACCTGCCGGCCGAGACGGACTACGAAGCGGCCGTCGCCGTGCCTCCGGCCCCCGCCCACCCGGCCGCCGTGCCGCTCTTCGCTTCCGTCGACGGCCCGGGCCCGTACGCCCTCTACGGGGCCGACGACACCGCCCTGAGGCCCGTGACGGCCCCCTGCGCCCTCCTTCCGCCGCGGCCGGGGACGGACGAGAAGCTCGTGGCGTTTCCTCTGGTCCGAGACCTCCCGCCGGGTGGTATGGCCGTGCTCAGGCAGGAGGACGCCGATCCCGCTCCGTCGGGGATCACCACCACTCGCGACGGCAACGTGCTGTCTGTCCGCAACGAGTTCTACGAGGCCCGCCTGGACCTGTCCACCGACGCGATCGTCTCCCTCTCGCCCGCCGGCGGAATGGCCAACGTGCTCGCCTCGCCCTGGGTGTTCAGCGCGCCCGGCCGTGAGGGCTTCGGCGAGGCCGAGGTGTTGGAGCTTCCCGGCTGTGTGGTGGTCACCGTGCCCTATGACTCGGCGACGGCCTCGGGCCACAGCCAGTACGTGTTCTTCAGCTATAGCCCCGCGATCCGCATTGCCCGGGACTGGCGCCCCAGGGGCGAGGTGACTGTCGACTACTCCGGGGAGCGGTGCAACCTGCTGCAGAAGGCCGGCGGCTTCGCGCTGCAGCCGGGAGTAGGCGGGCCGGTGAAACGGGGCGAGCTTCACGACTCCTCGGACTACCGCGACCTTCTGTTCGGCTACCTCGGCGAGGCCCCCGGGCCGTACACCGCCGACCGTGCCGGCTGGCTGGATATGTCCTACGGAGCCGAGGACTGCGACGGAGGCCTCGGGGTGGCCATCGAGTACCGCTGGGAGGACGCCCACAGCCGTGAGTACGACGTGACCCGTCTGTACGATGCCGCGGACTGGCTGGAAGTGCTTCACGTATGGGGAGAAGAGACGACCATCAGCAGGCCGCAGAAATCCTGCATCTACCTGATCCCACACCGCGCCCTGGCCCTGGCCGAGGAGAGCACCATCGCCCCGGCGCAGGCGCTGTGGAGCCGGCTGCATAGAGGGCAGTTGCTGGCGATCGGGGAACCTGTCTTGTGATATGCGCCCGTCCCCGGCGCAGACCGCCGAGAACAGCGGGGCCGCCGCCGGCGGGCTGCGATCGATCCGGACCCGTCGCCGCCGGCGTCCACGCTTCACGTCCGGTAGGACCCCGCGCGCCGAGCATAACCGAGGAGGAAGAGCATGGGCATCACGCGTCTTGCACTGGCTGCATTGGCGACGTCACTGGTCGCACCGACGGCGCTATCTCAGGAGCTTCCCCAGTGGGCGAACAAGATCCGCCCAGACCACCCAAGACTGTTTTTCAACGCGGACACCTGGCCGGCCGTCAAGGCCCGCGCCCTGGGTGAGGAGAGCAAGTGGTACGAGGCGCTCAGGGCGAGGGTCGACAAGCTCCACGCTGAGATCGGTACGGTCGAGGCCCCGGAGCCCCGGGAGCTCGGCCCCCAGGCGGCCTGGGCCGCCTTCGTCTACCTCGTCACCGAGGACGACAAGTACCTCGATCTGGCCCGCAAGGCCCTCGAGACCAGCCTGAGATTCTACGAGCAGTGCTACGAACAAGGGAAGGCCGTCAACTGGTACTCCACCTCCAGGGTCCACGCCACGCTGGCGTGGGACTGGCTGTACAACGTGCTGCCGGAGGAGGAACGCCGGTCGTACATGGACCGCCTGGTCACGGTGCTGCACAAGGTCTACACCGCCAAGCCGGCCATCTACCGCGAGAGCCTCAGCAGGTACTCCACGGGGTTCTATGGGGTGACGAACTGCAAGTGGTTCGTGGGCTGCACGGCACTGGGCACGGGCATCCAGGAGCAGCTTACCAATGAGTGGCTGGTGTGGGGTTACGACGAGAACCACAGGATGCTGCAGCACCGCAAGAACGCCTGCGGTGATGACGGGGGCTCGGCCTCACCCACGCTCGGGTACGCCTTCGGGGCCTATCCGTGGGCGGAGCAGAACTTCTTCTATACCTGGCTGAGCGCGACGGGCGAGAACATCGCCCCGGAGTGGCCCCACAGCGCCTGGCTGGCCAACTACGTCATCTGGAACTGGATCGCAACCGACGGCCAGCCCCTGCACTTTGGGTATGGCGATTCCGATCACACAACGAACCGGCTCAGCACCCACGGGCTTTACACCCACATGGCCAACATCCGCCACCTGTTCGGCAGGCAGGCGCCCCAGGCCGCCGCACTGGCCCGCCACGTTCAGGACCTGTCACCGAACCAGAACTACACGATGGACTGGTTCATCTACCCCTTCCTGCTGACCGAGCTGGCCGCCGCGGCAGAGCCGTTCCGCCCCACGGACCTCCCTCATGCCAGGCACTTCGACAACATGGGCCAGATCTTCATGCGCTCGGGCGATGCTCCTGACGACACCTATGCCCTCTTCACTTGCGGAGGCACTTTGGCCCAGCACCGGCACTACGATGCCCTCAACTTCGTGATCTACCACCGGGGGCACCTCGCCCTGGATTCGGGCACCCGCTATGAGGAATTCGAGAACGGTCAGCATCTGGCCAACTACTACGCTCAGAGCGTGGCGCATAACGTGGTGCTGGTGCACCAGCCCGGGGAGCCGCCGGCCCGCTACTGGGGCGGCAAGGTGGAGAGCAACTACGGCGGCCAGCACCGGCAGCTCGGATCGGTGGTCCAGGCCTTCGAGACCACCGACGAGTACGTCTATGTGGCCGGCGACGGCACCCCCTGCTATCTGCACGGCGCCGTCAAGCGCGAGGGCGAGCCCGACCTGCCCGAGAAGGTCACCGAGGTTACCCGGCAGCTTCTGTTTCTGTTGCCGAACCACTTCGTGATCCTGGACCGTGTGACGACCACCGATCCTTCGTATCGCAAGGACTGGCTGCTGCACACCGCGCACGAGCCCCTGATCGACGGCGCCCTGGTGCAGGCCGATCACGTGGCGGGCCGCATGCTGTGCCGCACGCTGCTGCCGGAGGATGCGGCGATCGGCAAGGTCGGCGGTCCGGGAAACGAGTTCCGCACGGGAGATGTGAACTGGGACATCAACCGGGGCAAGCTCAAGCCGGAGCATCTGGCGATGATGGGGCAGTGGCGGGTCGAGGTCACTCCCGGCTCAGCCAGGGCCGAAGACCTCTTCCTTCATGTGATCCAGGTGGGTGACCAGGGCCTCGAGGGCATGGACCCCGTACACCTGATCCGGGAAGACGGTCGTGTCGGAGCGCGCATCGTCACAGGCGGGCGCACCGTGGAGGCCCTGTTCGATACATCGGGCCCGTTGGGGGGGCATCTCACAATCGGCGGGGAGGGTCCGGCCGTGGACAGGGAGCTGACGACAGAAGTCACGCCACAGGTGGGCATTCTGGCCACACCGGAGTAATGCCTGGGCGCCACCCATGCCCGGTGGGCGGATCACGCAGGCCTTCCGCTCGCCGGGCGTCGCCGAACCGGCGCGATCCTGCTACGTCGCCTGTCTGGTCGGTCCCTCATAGGGGATGAAGACCGAGAAGGTGCTGCCCTTTCCTACCTCGCTGTCTACCCAGACGCGTCCTCCGTGGGCCTCGGCCACCATCTTGCAGAACGTCAGCCCCAGGCCGGTGGAGTGTCGGCGCCGGGCGCCGGCGGTGTCTACCTGCCCGAACTTCTCGAAGATCCTCTCCCGGTACTCCTCGGGTATCCCCGGACCGTTGTCGGCCACCGAGAGCGTCACCCCGTCCTCATCGCACGCCACCCGGAGCACGATAGTGCCCCCGTCCTGGGTGAACTTGATCGCATTGCCCAGCAGGTTGATCAGCACTCGCGAGAGCTTCTCCCCGTCGGCGTCCACCACGGTGCAGCCCTCGCACGTCTCGGTCGTGAGCGAGTGCCGACGCTCGGCGGCCAACCCGCGCACCCGGTCCACCGCCGTGTCTGCCAGCTCGCGCAGATCCACGGGCGCGACCTGCAGCTCCATCTGGCCACTCTCCATCTTGTTGATGTCCAGGAGCGTGTTGACCATCTCCAGGAGCATCGCCGCGGAGCCATGGGCCAGGGGAACGAACTCCTGCAGGATGGCCGGGTCGTATTCGCTGGAGAGGATCAGGTCAAGCCCACCAATGATACTGGTGAGCGGGGTCCGCAGGTCGTGGACGATCATGTGCGTCAACTCATCGCGGAGCTTCTCGAGCCTCAGCACCTGCTGCAGTCGCAGGGAATCGTAGGCGGCACCGGCCACGAGCCCCGCGATCACTCTGAACAGGGCGGCCAGATCACTCACCTGCTCAGAGCTCATGACCAGGGCCCGCCGGGCCACGGCCTCCCCGACTTCGGGTGCCATCCCGGCCTCGGACGCCATGGCGCGAAAGCTCTCGATGTCCGGGGGCTCCACACGGGTACGGGCGAACACCACAAACCCGATGGTCTGCCCCTCGACCACCACCGGCACGGCCGTGTCGCGGAAGCCGCCGGTGCAGCGGTGGGTCACCGTCTCCTGGTGGAGATCGGTCTGGCGCAGAGCCTCTTCCACCTCGGCTTCGGGGATGTCCCACTTGCTGCGCCGCAGACAGAGCGTGCTGCCGTCCTCGGAGCGCACCAACGTGCCACAGAACCGCAGCGGGTCCTCCACGGAGACGATCGGGCGGTGCTCGGCGTCGGTGAACACCATCGGCACGCCGGTGACGCGCTCGAACAGGCGCCGCAGGCTC
>CAYRFY010000027.1:7818-19572 GCA_964423635.1 uncultured Armatimonadia bacterium
CTCTCCAGGGTCTCGCGCTCAACAAGTGCCTCGAGCTTCAAGGGGGGGGCGGGGGGCATGCTCGCTCCATCGATGGCGGGATGGCATTCAGCCAAATGTGAAATGCCATTGTACCCCGGCATCGTCTGGCGCGTAAAGAGCCTCCGGAGCGGTGTTGTCGGCGCAAAGTGATAGTGCCCGGGTTGCGCGAAGTAGAAATGTCCGGTTTTCTCCCGGGTGCAAGGAGGAAGGCGGATGGAGATTCTGAGGAGCAGCAGAATACGGGATCCGCGGGCAGGATCCCGGCAAAATGAGCGCTTTGGAGGCCCGCGGCGGCGCTATTGCATCGCGGCAGCGCCGCTCTCCGCGGTTGAGCATCAGGCGGCATCGCGCTCGCGGGCCTGTAGGGCTTTGGCTCGGTAGGCGGGCAGGCACAGGGGACAGATTCCGTGCGAGATAGGGATCGGGTGTTTGGCGCGACGCCAGATATCCCGTCCCAGGCGGGTCGATCTGCCCACCAGAATCCGGTGGCAGACGCAACACTGCTTCAATGGGCTCATCCTCAGGGCACTCCTGCTGCGTCGATAGCTGTGTCGATAGCTGTGGTCTGTAGCCCGGTGGGAGAGGGCGTGAGACGACCGTCCATACCTCCGGCGTCTAGCCGTGAAGCCTCTGCGTCAGCTCTCCCACCATCTTCCCGTACTTGCGGCACTGGCGCTGTGACCGATCGTCCGGAGCGCCCACCGCCACCGGACCATAGTGATCGCCCGTCGGCTCACCCTTGACCACCATGCCGTGCACCATGAGCGCCTTGACGATGTCCAGAATGGTGGTCTCATTGCCTCCGGCCGGACCGCCGGAGGAGGCAAATGCGCCGCCGACCTTGCCATCCAGTCTGCCGTGATAGCAGACGCTTTCGTCGATCAGTTGCTTGATATCTGCAGCCATCGTGCCATAATAGACGGGGGAGCCGATGATCACCGCATCGGCCTGTAAAAGGTGGTCCGGAGTCGTCTGGGACACGGCGCGCACGTCCACCTTGAGACCGGCAACTTCCGCGGCTCCCGCGGCCACGTACTCGGCCATGGCCTTCGTGTTTCCGGAGCGGGAGTAGTACACGATCAGAAGATCGGCCATTTGGGTCATTCCCTTCCATCACTGAGCATTCCCGGGGCCGGACCCCCGTGTCAAGGCGTCCGGCGGCCCGTTGTGCGTGGATTGCCGCGGAGCCGGAGCCCTCGGTCGTCGGGTCCGCGAGTCCAGGCCTGTACAGCAAGGAGCCCCTACAGTGTCGGAGCTCGCAGGTCAACGGGTGGCGGTGGTCGTCAAGTCCGTCTGCAAACACGCCGGCGTGGCCACAGCGGTGCTCCATTACTGCCGCGCCCTGCGCACGCTCGGAGCCGATCCGAAGGTCCTGGTGCTCACCCACGAGGCCGACGCGGCCGACAGCTTCCGCGCCGAGGGTCTCGATATCCAGGTGATGGGGCTGAGCAAGCATAGTCGCAAGCTTGCCACATCCCGTGCCCTCGGCGAGGCTCTGAGCGCTCTATCCCCGGATTGGGTGCACGCCCACTGCTATGAGCCCTCGGTGCATGCGTCCCGGGCGGCCACCTGGGGTCTCGCCTCCCGGCTGGCCGTCGTCCTGCATGACAGCCGACGCCGACCGGCACGGCGCCTCATCGCCCGGCCGTACCGCCGCACACCCGAGCTGATCATCGCTCCCTCGGCCTCGGTAGCGCGGTCCATGGGTGCCTGGTACGGCTATCCGCCGGAGAGAATGGCGGTGCTGCCTCACCCGGTGGAGAGCCGATTCTTCCGGGCCCAGGACGCCTCGGACGCGGTGCGCGCCGAACTTGGCATTCCCAAGCATGCTCCGGTCGTGCTGTGGACCGCCCGCCTCCAGCGCCAGAAGGGACACGCCGACCTCCTCCGGGCCTTCACCTCCGTTGCGTCTCACTTCCCCAGCGCCTGTCTGGTGCTCGCCGGTACGGGAAAGCTGGAGACCAGTCTGCGCGGGCTGGCGAACCGTCTGGGGCTTGCCGGTCGTGTCCGCTTCGCCGGTATGCGCGACGATGTCCCGGAGCTGCTTGCCCTGGCGGATGTGTTCTGCTGCCCCTCACACTCCGAGACTCTGTGCATTTCCGTGCAGGAGGCCATGGCCGCCGGAAGACCGGTGGTCTCCACCCGCGTCTGGGGGCCGGATGAACACATCCGCCAGGGCGAAAACGGCCTGCTGGTACCGATTGGGCGGCCGGAGGCGCTGGGCTGCGCAATCGTGGAACTCCTCGGCGACCGCTCCCGCGCCGACGCCATGGGAGCGGAGGCTCGGAGCCATGCGATGCGGCACTTCTCCACAGAGAGCTTCACGCGCTCTCTGGGTCTGCTCATGGCGACGGGTGCCGCCCGGCCTTGAGAGCTCGCCACGATCTCTCATGGGTAGGAAGGTGTCTGGCTCCTGCTCGCCGAATCTACCGCCCACAAATGGCGCGTGCCAAGCGCGCCTACGGAAGGGGTTGTCGGACTACGGGCCTGCTCAGTCGCCTATTCTCGCTGGCACTATTCCTCCTGGTGCTGTGGATGCTGGTCTACGGCGTCTACCTGCTCGCCACGGGCGAGACCGATCACGGCGTCTTCCTGATCGTCATCGGCGGAGGCGGGCTGATCGCCGTGGGCGGCGGAGCTCTGCGCGTCGTCGGAGCCAGGCGCGAAGAGGGCTTCTTCGCGGCGATCAAGGCCGCCGTCTGGCCCTCTCCACCCGCACCGCCTGCGCCCTCCGCACCCGCTCCGCAGGAGCCCGAGCAGAAGGGACGCAAGAAGGGGAGAAAGCGCGCGGCCAAGACACCCAAGTAGACCGCCGGGCAGGGCGACTTCACTCCGAAGTCAGTCGATCGTCACCGCTTCGCCCGTGGCGTCCGAGCGGGTGCACCCCCACGCCGCGGCATGTACCCTCCGGATCACCGCCATATCCGCCAGGACCGGCCGCCCCGCGCCCGCCGCCTCAATGAAGCTGCCCACCGACTCGCGCATCCCACAGAACCCACAGATCGGCTGAGCGCAGGGAACGGAGGTCTGCTCCCACTCTCCGCCCGTCACTCGCCTTCGCAGGTCGCCCGACCACAGGTCGGCCTCCACCTCACCCCCGGTGCCCGCCACCTGCACGCCGACGTGCTGGGTCTCGGCGGCGATGAGGCTGAACTCGAACTGCCCCAGACGGCCGCCGGGGTATGTCAGGGCCGCCCAACCGTGGTCGGTGAGGTCTCCGTTCATCTCCCTGCCGCCGACGACGCATGCCGAGAGCGGCGCCGCGCCGAAGACGGCGTCCAGCACGTCCAGGTACCAGTAGCCCAGCCACGGGAAGAAGCCCTGGCCCTGGACCTCCTCCCGCCACTCGCCGCCCCCGTGGCCCCAGTTGCACCACAGGCGGACTTTGGCCATCAGGGGGTCGCCGAGGCTTCCATCGTGGACCATCTGCACCACGCGTCGCAGCACGGGGGTATAGCGCAGCTCGAAGTCGGCCTGCACCGGGCCGGCGCAGGCTTCCAGGGCCGCCAGGGCAGCTTGGGCCTCGCCATCAGCCAGCCCCAGAGGAGGCTCGAAGAACAGGGCCTTGCCCGCCTGTGCCGCCGCGGTCAGCACCTCGGAGTGGATCCGGTTGGGCACGGCAACCATGACGGCCTCGACGGCCGGATCGGCCAGCAGGTCACGGTAGTCGGCATAGAGCGCCACGCGCTCTCCCAGGCGCTCACGGGCCGCGGCACGACCGGCCTCACTGCGCGCCGCCACGGCGGCCACCACGGCCGCGCCTTCGGTGCCCTCCAGAGCCGGCAGGTACGCCGACTTCACCCACTCGCCGAAACCGATGATACCCACAGCGACCTTTGTCACGGGCTCTCTCTCCTGTCGGTGTTGACGGTATCGCCGCGCCAAAGCTCACTGCACCTCGACTTCAGTCACCCACATGATCTGCGGTCTCCCCGCCGGTCCCCCTTCAGGGCTCTGGAGGATACGGATCGCCGAAGTCTCGGTGGGCGCGAAGCCTACCGAGGATATGGAGCCGTCCTCCGCCGGGGTCACCTTGTCGTCGGCCACCGGCCGCCACTTTCCGTCGCGCAGCACCTGGACGGCGATCTTGCGCGAGGTGAAGTACGCCCCGTTGTCCCAGGCCCAGTGGACCTTCACCAGGGAGACCTTCCGGCTCGCGGGAAGGTCCAGTTGGATCCAGTGCTCCGCAGGGCCCTCCGCCGAGGCCCAGGCCACGGCGGTCCAGTCCTCCGTCTTCGGGTTGATCTTGCCGTCCACCAGCGGGCCCGGATTGTAGCCGCTGTAGTTGCTGTCCACCGTGACCTTCGTACCCGCGGGCACGCCCACGGTGGCTTTCGCCGCGGCGGTGGTGGGTCCGGCCGGCCGGGGTGGCGCAGTGGTAAGCAGGTACGGCTCGGTCAGTCGTTGCGGCGCCGGGGAAGACAGCGGCCGGTCCGCGGCCAAAGAGGTGGCAACCGAGAGCAGTGCCGCGGCATCGTGCAGGTCGCGGCGGCAACGCTCGACTCCGGGCGTCGTCTCCTGTGCCGTGGCCCATTCCAGATCGGTCAGAGCGCGGCCGGCAACATCGGCCAGCTCTGCCGGACTATCGGCCCTCTGCGCTCCCTGAACCAGCGCTGCCAGCCGCACGCCGGTCTGCCGGAACGCCTCGCCTTGCGCCGGCGGAGCCGCCGCCTCGAAGCCGCCGTCCTTCAGCAGGTTCTTGTCCGGCGCCGAGGCCAGGCACAACTGCACATCGTCGAACCACACCGTTCCCGTGTGGCCGCGGAACATGCAGTACAGCGAGATGCTTCCGATCGGCTCGGTGGGGTGGATGGTGACCTCCCCGCCCTGCCAGTCATGGGTACCGGTATCGAACTGAATCCCTTGCCCGTAGAGCTTGTTGCCGCTCTTGTAGTAGCAGTCCACATAGATGCTGTAGCCGCTGTCCTTTTGGCCACCGACATTCTCGGCCTTCGAGAACGCCCGGACGATCAAGTCCTCCGGCTCCTCCCCGGGCACGCGCGGGTTCTGCAGCACTCCGGCGGAGCCTGTGGCGTCACTCAGCGTCGCCCGGAAAGATGCGTTGCCCGTGTGGGCGACGGTGGTGTCCACCTCGCCGCCGCTCTGGTACAGGGCCCAGTCGCCCAGCCCCCGGGGTGTCGCCAGGGCGGCGGCATAGCGCTCGCGGCTCTGCACCATGTGCTGCAGCCGATCCAGACAGCGCTCCACCTGGGCCTGTCTGGCGCCGACCGCGATCACGGCCACCTCACCGCGCGGTACCGCCAACCGCACTTCATCCCCGGGGTCGCCGAGGGTCTCGCCGGTGAGCAGGTCGACGACCACGGCGTCCTCGGCGTGCGCCGGCCGAAGACTGTCGGAGAGCCGAACCGTCACCACAGCGCCCTCGGCATCTCCCGAGCGGCGGATGGTGTAGAAGCAGAGCTCGGCGGCGTCGCCGTACCTGCCGGCGCCAAAGCGCTCCAGGCTCGCCCCCGGCGTGTCGGTCTGTGCCAGTTGCACCGGCTCCCAGCCCGCCCGGCACAGCTCCGCGCACAGCGGCATGTAGCGCCGGAACAGCTCCCGGTGCCCGTCGTACCACTCCGGGTGCTCCCAATAGCTGGAGCCCGGATTGGCCCCGCTGGGGGAGATGTCGAAGAACCCGAACAGGTGCCCGAAAGCCAGGCAACTGCGCATGTACGATTCCATCTCCGAGGCCGAGTGCTTGGAGAAGTCTGTCTTCAGGAGGGTGCAGAACGGCTTGTGCCGGGAGTACGCGCGGATGCGCAGGAAGCTGTCGTCCGTGTTGCGCCAGCCTCCCTCGGCCCCCAGCACGTCGATGAACGGGAAGGCGAAGGGGAAGGAAGCCACCGAGGAGTCATTGAGCATCGTCAGCTTGCCGAGGGGATTGATGGTGTCGGCGATCTGGGCCGCCCACTCCAAAGAGGCGAAGAAGTTGTACGCCACCGGACGCTTCAGAGCGGGGTCCCAAAGCAGTGGGTGCTGCGCGACCTTGAAATGGTCCCTGGAGTAGTCCATGCCCACGGCGATGCCGTCGTAGTAACAGCCGTCCACGCCCGTGGGCGCCTCGTCCCGGGTCACCCGGGACACGAGGCTGTCCACCATGAACTTCCCGTAGGGCAGGTCCGGGTCTACGCAGGCCTGGGCAAAGAGGTGGCCGTAGGTGCGCTCCGGCAGGATAGTGATCCTCCCATCCGGTCCCTGGATGCCCGTGATGTCCCACAGGTTGTCGATCCCGGTGCGCTGCTTGACGACGGCGTTGACCGCCGCGAGCTGCTCCTCATAGGGCGGCAGCTCCTGATCCCGTGTGTAGCCCGGGATGTTGGCGAACTCACCGGCGCAGTGGAAGTAGACGAAGCTGGAGACGCCCAGGGTGTCGTCGAAGGCGGGCTCGGAGGCTCCCTCCTGATAGGCGAAGCCAAACTCGTCGACATCCTCGATCTTGCTCAGACGCTGGAAGGGCATCCAGCCGCCGTAGGAGGGCACGCGGGAGGTGAAGTCCTCCGGCCACAGGTCGTACAGCTCGGCCAGGGCGCCGCGGAAGCCGGTAGAAGGCTCGACGGGGAACAGGACCAGCGAGAATCGCGCACAGCCGGGCTCGGCGGTGTCCTGGCTCAGAGCGAAGTCATAGGCGCTGTACAGCACCCCGCGATCGCCGTCGAAGCCCAGACGGAACAGGCCCGCGGCCCGCGGGGGCTTGGCCAGACCGAGACCCGATGGCCCCGTCACGGCCGCTACCGGATACCACGAATAACTCCCGAAGTCCGACAGGTTCGCGCGGTCGTCGAACTCAGGCAGGCCCGGCAGAGCTCGGAGCCGCGTGAGGTTGGCGTACCTCTCGCCGGCGCGCACTGGCCGAGAAGTGTCCGGCGCGTCCCACCACGTCCAGCCATCGGTGCCCAGGGGCAGGCCGAACTCCAAAGTCAGGCCGCGGTCCACCTCGCGCAGGTCCTCAACCAGGATGTCCAGGGCGATCGTGTGCCGCTCGCCGGCCCTCGCCGTCAGCAGGACCCGCAGCCCAAGCTCCGCACTCCTATAGTCCACCTGCGCGCCCCCCTCGGCCGGGGAGACCTCCCCACTCAACTGCAGTGGGCCCTGCCCCTCGCCGATGTCGTAGGCGGTAAGCCCGCCACGGGCCTCCGCCCAGAGCAGCTCGGCGCCATCGGAAACCACAGACCGGATGTGGCCCCCGTCATCGAGTTCCAGGGACAGGCGGTCATCGCCGATACGCATCGGCGCCGCGCAGCCGACCACCGGTGCCAGCAGTAGGAGCAGCCATCGCGTCATGGGGGCACTTCCTCTCGCGGGATGCACACAACAAGAGGAAGGTTCGCCGAGGGGGCAGCGGGGGCCTGCGAGGACGCCGTGCGCCGCTGTGGGACCGCCTGCGGGCCAACAACGCCTCACCCCCTCGGCACTGCGGGCCGTCCCCCTCTCGGCGTCTCTCCGAGCCGCTTGTACTCCGCGGTACGGTCGCGGACACGGGAGGGGGGGGGAACGGCGTGGCCGCCGGGGCGCGCAATATGGGGCACGGCACAGCCTCTCATTGCGCCCATTCAATCCCCTGCGAGCGGGCGGCGGAGACGTGCTCACGCACCGCGTGAAGGGTCTCCTGCCGCATCGCTCCGGGACCCGGCCGACTCAGCTCGGCCTGATACCAGTCGACCACCTGACGCAGGGCGGTGTTGAGGTCGTAGGCGGGGCGCCAGTGGAGCAAGTCGCGAGCGCGGGAGCAATCCAGGCTCTGGTGCTCGAAGGGCTCCGGGCGAGCGGAGCCCGGCCGCCACTGCACGTCTGTGCCCCACATCCGGCACATCATGGTTGCAAGCTCGCCGTTCGGCACGCCGACCCGCTCCGGGGGACCGAAGTTGAAGGCGCTACCGTCGATGCCCTCGCGGTCGCACCGGGCCAGCAGCGACAGGTAGCCGCTGATGACATCGCCGATGAAGGTGTAGGGCCGAGAGAACAGGGGGTTGAGGATCACCGGCGGCTCGCCACGACCCAGCGACCGGGCCACGTCCACGAAGATGCGGCCATCATGGTGGTCGCCGGGGGCCAGGACGTTCCCCGCGCGCCCCACGGCCAGGTGCTTGCCCACGGGCCGGAGGTAACCGGACCAATAGTCGCGTGCCAGCACGTCCGCACAGGCCTTGGACACCGCGTACGGCCCGGTGGCGAACAGCGGATCGTCCTCGACCCAGGCGGCCCCCTGCTTGTCGCGGTAGACCTTGTCCGTGGTCACCACGAGCACCCGGTCCACGTCGGAGTGGCGCACGGCCTCCAGCACCGATGCGGTGCCCAGGACATTGTTCGAGTACGTCCTGAGCGGCTCGTGCGCGCACTCCCCCACGATAGCCATGGCCGCCAGGTGCGCCACTGCGTCCGGCCTGAGGTCTACAAGCAGCCTGCCCAGGCCCTCGGTGTCGCGGATGTCCAGATGGTGGAGCCGAACGCGATCGTCCTCGTCCAGCCCCGAGGCCCAATAGCAGGTGCCGGCCGGGCGATCTGCGTTGTCAACGCCGATGATCTCGGAGACCCCGGCCTCCAGCAGGTACCAGCCCAGCCAGGCGCCTTTGGCGCCACACAGGCCGCTAACCAAGACGCGCTTGCCCGCGAAGTAATCGCCGAACATGGAAAGCCTCCGGGAGGGAGCGGGGGGTATCGCCGTGCGCAGGTCCTGGTGCTACCCCCGGGCATGGCCCGCAGCCCCCGCTGAGGTTGACGTTGACTCACAGGCTCGCTGACTCCCGAACGGCCTACCCGCCCTTGGCGAACTCGACGAACTTGCGCGCGCAGGCGTCGAGGTTCTCCATGCTCCCCCCACCGCGGAGCGGGGAGCACATCTCGTAGGCGAAGTAGCCGTCGAAGCCACCGGCCACGAGGGCGCCGATGAACCCGAGGTAGTCGACGATGCCCTCCCCCATCGGCACCGCCTGCACGAATGGCGGCTGCGGGACGTAGTTCACCAGCTCCGGCCGGTAGCTATAGCGCGGGAGCTTCACGTAGTCGGCCGCCGTGGTGTGCACGGTGATATCGGCGAGCCTGGCCGCGGCGGCAACCACATCCTCGCCATGGAGCGTCGGCGCCCAGGCGTCGAAACAGGCCCGGCAGTTATCGCGGTCCACAGCGAGGATGAACTGCCGCATGGCGTCGGTACCCGCGGCGATGTCGTGGTGGTTCTGCACCCCGATGGTGACCCCGAACTCGGCCGCGCGATCGCTGCATTCCCTGATCGCCGCCACGCAGGCGTCCCAGTTCTGGCTATAGGAGAGCTGCGGGGTCTCGTAAGCGGTGAAGATGCGGATGAGGGGGCAGTTCAGGTCATCGGCGAGCTTCGCCAGTTCCGTCACGTAGGCGATCTGCATCTCGCGGATCGGAACATCGAGGTGCTCCGCCCCGGCCGAGAAGTCCGTATAGCCGGCGATGCAGGCGCAGACGACACCTGCCTGCTGAAGATGGCCGTTGATCTGCTTCCGCCGCTCCGGGTTCAGGTCGAGGAGGGAGCCGTGGGGGCGTTTTGCCATGAGCATGATGCCGTCGAAGCCCAGCTCGGCGGCCTTGTGGATGCTCTCGTCCAGGGACAGGTGCGCCTGACCCCACGTCCCGGCGTAAGACACGGTATGCAGGCAGGTCTTCATGGCGAGTGCCTCCGTGGGCGGCGTGGATGGAGGCCGGGGGCGTTTCAGCCTCCGGCCCCCTCGGCCTCCAGGGCCGAGACGGCCTCTTCCCACTCGGTATAGGCCTGCGTCAATTCCGCGGTCAGCTTCTCATGCTCGGCGCCCAGGGCCTCGGCACGCTGGGGCATGCTGTAGGTCTGCGGGTCGCCCAGGATCGCCGTCACCTTGGCGAGCTGCCCCTCGATGTAGTGCACGCGCTCCTCCAGTTCCTCCACGCTGGGGCCCTTGCGGCGTCCCGAACCCGAATCGCCGGAGGCCTTCTTCGCCCGCCTGGCCCGGCGCTCCTCCTCCTGCCGCCGCCGCTTCTCAACCTGCCCCCTCTCTTCCTCCAGCCGCCGCGCCTCCTCCTCCTTCGCCTGCTTCTGCGCCGCGTACGCTCCGTAGTTGCCGGTGTGCACGGTGGCCGTGCCTCCGGCGAACACCACCACCCGCCGCACCACGGCGTCCAGGAAATGCCGGTCGTGGGAGACGACGATGATCGTGCCCTGGTAGTCTTTGAGCGCGGCTTCCAGTGAATTACGGGAATCGATGTCCAGATGGTTGGTGGGCTCGTCAAGCACCAGTACCGTGGGCCGGCTCATGATCAGCTTGGCCAGGGAGAGGCGACTCTGCTCGCCCCCGGAGAGATCGCCGACGCGCTTGAACACGTCGTCCTCGACGAACAGGAACCTGGCCAGGAGGCTGCGCACCTCGCCGGGATCGGCGTCCGGCGCAACCTGGGCGAACTCGTGATACACGTCGTTCTCGGGATTGAGGCCGAACTGCGCCTGCCGGTGGTAGCCCACATGCACGCTGCGTCCCAGGCGCGCCTGGCCCTCCGTGGGACGCTCCTCGCCCACGATAACCCGGAGCAGCGTGGTCTTCCCACAGCCGTTGGGGCCGACGATACCCACGCGCTCGCCACGGCGAACGAAGACATTGATGCCGGAAAACAGCCTCTTCTGGTCATACCGCATGCCCACATCCGTCAACTCCAGTACCTCGTCTCCCCCCCGTGCCTTGGGCTGGAAGCGCAGGTTGATCTTGCGCCGTTGGGAGGGTGGCGGATCGAGGTACTCCATCTTCTCCAGGAGTTTGAGCCGGCTCTTGGCGGCCCGCACCTTCTTCTCCTGCTGCGTCCCCAGAGCCCAGCGGATGAAGCTCAACTGGCGCTCCAGCTCATCCTGCTGCCGCTCGTACTGCCGCTCGTAGGTGAGCAGGCGCTGCTCCTTTTGCTGCACAAAGGCCGAGTAGCCGCCGGTGTACTCATTGAGCACCCGGCACTCGAGCTCCAGGATGCGGCCGGCGACGCCGTCCAGGAAGCGGCGGTCGTGGGAGATGGCCACCACGGCGCCGGGGTAGTCGCGCAGGTAGGCCTCGAGCCATTCGATGCCGCTGATGTCCAGGTGGTTCGTGGGCTCGTCGAGCAGCAGCAGGTCCGGCTGGCGGAGCAGAATCTGGGCCAGGGCGGCCCGGCGCTGCTCCCCGCCGCTGAAACTAAGCAGATCGCGGTGGAAGTCGACATTGGGGATCCCCAGCCCGCTGAGTACCCTCGCCGCCCGGCGCTCGAACTCGTGCCCCCCCTCGGCCTCGAAGCGCATCTGGAGCTGCGAATGGTCCTCCAGGAGAGCATCGCGCCGGGCCGGGTCCTCGGTCTCGGCCAGCTCGTGGCTCAGCCGGGTGAGACGCTGCTCCATATCGAGCATCTGCGGAAAGACGGACATCGCCACCTCCCAGGGCGTGGTGGCCTGACCGAAATCCACATCCTGCGACAGATACCCGACGCTCATCCCCTGCGCCTTGTGGATCACCGAATCCTCCTCGTACGACTCCTGCCCCATGAGGATGCGGCACAGAGTGGTCTTGCCCGTGCCGTTGGCACCGATAAGCCCCAGGCGCTCGCGATGGTCGATGGCGAAGCTGATGTGGTCGAGGATCAGCTCCGTACCGTAGTACTTGGTGAGATTGGAGACGGTGATGAGGGGCATGGTATCCGGTGAATCACAAGTGCGCGCTCTGGGCGGGCGCGCAGGGAGGCTAAGCAGTTGGCGTCTGCGTAGTGTAGACCGACGCAGGTCTG
>CAYRFY010000027.1:19582-23668 GCA_964423635.1 uncultured Armatimonadia bacterium
GCCACCGTGCCGGTACTCGTCCGCAGACGAGGATTGGGTTGCGGAGCCGTGGGCCGTGCCGCCTCTACCGGTGACCCGGGTGGCGTCCGGAAGGGGCACTTCGCGCTGCGCGGCAATCCGGACGGAGGGATACGGGCCTTTGCGGCCTGACCGCGGGCTTCCAGGCGGCCCGACCGCTTCCTATGCCTCCACAGCCGCCGTCTTGCCAAGGCGCTCGACGATCTGCTCGCGGATCTGGGCCAGGTGCTCGACCGGCGGCAACGGCCCGCCGACGGCCTCCTCGAACTCCTTCTGGTGATCCTCGGACTGCAGCCAGTCGACGTCGGTATTCAGGACGGCCGCGGCATAGGCCCTGCGGCAGGAGGCGTCCAGGTCTTCCACAGTGGGCAGCTCGTGGCGCAGAGGCGTCTTGAGCGACTTCACCGGGACACCGTCCTCGCCCGGCAGCCCCCCTCCACGCATGGCGGCCTGCACGATGCCCTTGAGGCCTGCCGGGGACATGCTGCGGAACTGCGACTGGAGCGAAGTGGCAAGGCCCTCGCCGGTGACTGTCCCCTTCGCCTTCTGCACCAACGGCGGCAGGGCCGCGAGGACCGCCTGTCGCTGCTCGGGCAGCGGGGCCAGGGACTTCCGGGCCAAGAGCTTGGTCAGACCGCCCTCGGGGACTGAGCCGCCGGGCGTCGGACGGAATGCGGCCATCGCCGCCAGCTCATCCTCTGTGAGTGTCGATCCCGAGGCCGTCGTCTCCTGCGTAGGCAACCCCAGAGCGCGAAGCACCGCGTCATCGACGGCGTCAAGATCGGCAACCGCCAACCCCCACGGGCGCCGGTTGCGCGGGCCCACCTCCGGCGGCATATCCAGCACCGCCAGGATGCTGCGATTCGGCGCGATCTGCAGTTGCATGCGCAGCTTCCCGATGCGCTTCAACTGCCCCCGGACGCCGCCGCTCTTGCACTCGATCCAGATGGGCTCCTGCTCCACAATGAAGAGCAGGTCCAACTCGCGGTTCTGGCCGTCCGGCAGCCGGATGCAGATGTTGGTGAGGGAGTCGAACTGCAGCTTCTGCGCGGCCAGCACGCGCTCAACCTTGGCCCGGACATACAGTTCGAACCAGCGGCCTGAGAAGAAGGACTGCGCCACCCCGCCGGCCTGAGTGCGTGCCGATAGAGTGCGGCCCTTACGGGAGTAGTGCACATCCGACAGTAGGCCACGCTTCCCGAGCTTTCCGGCCCACTGCACGCACCTGGATACGGCGGAGCCGTCCTTGTCCTTCAGCGAGACGCTGAACTCCGAACCATCGGCCTGCGCCGCGCGGATGGCGTCGTGCACCGGGCGCAGTTCGTCGAAGTGGTCGCCCATCTCGACAGCCAGAGGGATCAGCATCTTGTCCTGGCCGTTCCCCACACCGTGACGAACCACCCGGAAGCCGCGGTTCTCCAGCCAGGCGGCCACCGGTGAATCGGAGGCCTTGCTCGGGATCTCCCGCGCCGGGGCCTCTTTCTTCTGGCTCGTGGCTTTCTCGGGTACTTTGGGGACCGCGGGCTCCGACGGCTTGCTCGCGGTCTTCTCGGGCGCCGGAGCCGGCTTCGGACGCGGGGCAACAGGGGCAGCCGGAACCGGCCGGGCAGGCTCAGCAGTGGGACCGGGGGCCTGAGGGACGGGTCCGGGCACCAGGCCCTTGCCATCGATCACCTGTCGCAACTCGCGGACCTCGAGAACGAGGTCGGCACACGTCTTTGTCAGTCCTTCGAGAACGGCAATGAGCACCGATAGATCCTGGTCAGCCATGCACTCCTCCTGCACCGGTGGGCGGCGGGACAGGAAGATTGCCTCGCCGCTTCCTCAGCCGATGCGACAGCCAAGCAGTCGCCCCACGCCGGGTCGCGCTCACCCAGAAGGTGACCCGGGCCTGACGCGGGCCGCACCTGCCCTGCCTCTTGCGGCTCATTGGGTACGGAAAACACTATTATCATGGACCCAAGCCCCTCCGGTCAAGTCCCTGGCACCGGGTTCTCCCGGGTAGGAGCGGGACAGTCGCCGTCCGGACCGCTTCTGCCTTCCGACGACCCGCCATTCTCCGGCCGCCGCGGCCGTTCCGGCCGTCACCTCGCGGCTCCCCCTCCCTTGCCGCCCTCACGCCCTTCCTGTAAGATGAGAGCCCCGCTCCGGCAGGAGTGGGCATTCCCGCTGTGTGGAGGGTTTCACTGTGAGAGGCACCCTGACCGAGAAGATCCTCGCCGAGCACCTGGTCTCAGGCGAGCTGAGCCCCGGCTCCCAGATCGCCATCCGTATCGATCAGACGCTGACGCAGGATGCCACCGGTACCATGGCCTACCTGCAGTTCGAGGCCATGGGGGTGCCCAGGGTCAGGACCGAGCTTTCGGTGAGCTACGTCGATCACAATACGCTGCAGACCGGCTTCGAGAACGCCGACGACCACCTCTACCTGCGCACCGTGGCCGCCAAGTACGGCGTGGTGTTCTCGCGGCCCGGCAACGGCATCTGCCACCAGGTGCACCTGGAGCGCTTCGGCGCCCCCGGCAAGACGCTCCTGGGCAGCGACAGCCACACGCCCACCGGTGGCGGCCTGGGGATGCTGGCCATCGGCGCCGGTGGCCTTGATGTGGCCTGCGCCATGGCCGGCGAGCCCTTCACACTCGCCTGTCCGCGGGTCGTCAACGTGCGCCTGAGCGGGAAGCTCCAGCGCTGGGTGGCGGCCAAGGACGTGATCCTCGAGGTGCTCAGACAGCTCTCGGTCAAGGGCGGAGTCGGGCGCGTCATGGAGTACAGCGGCCCCGGAGTGGCCACACTCACCGTTCCCGAGCGTGCGGTTATCACCAACATGGGTGCCGAGCTGGGGGCGACCAGCTCCGTCTTCCCCAGCGACGAGACCACCCGGGCCTTCCTCCGGGCTCAGGGACGGGAGTCGGCCTGGAGGGAGCTTCGCGCCGACGAGGGCGCCCGGTACGACCAGGTCGTGGAGATCGACCTCTCCGCCCTGGAGCCGATGATCGCGTGCCCGCATAGCCCGGACAAGGTCGTGAAGGTGTCGCAGATCGCGGGCAAGCCCGTGGATCAGGTCTGTATCGGGAGCTGCACCAACTCGTCCCTGCGTGACATGCTCACTGTGGCGGCCGCGCTGAGGGGCAAGGTGATCCCGCCCGAGGTAAGCCTGGCGGTCTCTCCCGGCTCGCGGCAGGTGCTGGCGATGCTCGCTCGCGACGGTCGCCTCGCCGACATCATCGGCGCCGGAGCCAGGGTGCTGGAAAGCGCCTGCGGGCCCTGCATCGGGATGGGCTTCTCCCCCATGACCGGCGGCGTCTCGGTGCGCAGTTTCAACCGCAACTTCGAGGGCCGCAGCGGCACGCCCAGCGCGCAGGTGTACCTGGCCAGCGCGGAGACCTGTGTCGCGACGGCGCTGACCGGGAGGATCACCGACCCCCGCGAGCTGGGGCCGGCACCGGCCCTCCAGATGCCCGACAGCTTCGATGTGGACGACAGCATGGTGGTGACGCCACCGGAGGACCCGTCGACCGTTGAGGTCATCCGTGGCCCCAATATCCAGTTCGTTCAGCCTCGCGGCGCCCTCCTTGATACCGTGCGCTGCAAGATACTGCTCAAGCTGGGGGACAACATCACTACCGATGACATCGCCCCGGCGGGAGCCAAGGTGCTCCCCTTCCGGAGCAATATCCCAAAGATATCTGAGTTCGCCTTCAGCCACATCGACGCCGGCTTCCACCTGCGGGCCAAGGAGGCCGGGACCGGCGCGATCCTGGGCGGCGAGAATTACGGCCAGGGGTCCAGCCGCGAGCATGCCGCACTGTCGCCGATGTTCCTGGGGGTGCAGGCGGTCCTGGCCCGGTCTTTCGCGCGCATCCACAAGGCCAATCTCGTGAACTTCGGTATCCTGCCGCTGGTCATCTCCGAAGCCGACTACGACGCCCTGGCCGATGGCGATGATCTCGAGCTCACGGGCATCCTCTCGGCGCTGGAGGGAGACGGAATCATCCGCGCCCAGAACCTGATCCAGGAGTATGAGTTCACGGTCAAAGCGGAGCTGACGGAGAAGGAGGCCGAAGTGCT
>CAYRFY010000028.1:0-9378 GCA_964423635.1 uncultured Armatimonadia bacterium
GCACGCGCCAGCAGTGGCCGCGGCGGCTCTGCTCATCTCCTGCTCGTCCGTCCTGCCCGCCCAGACTCTACTGTATGTGTCGCCCCAAGGCAATGATGCCTGGTCAGGGGGGCTGGAGGCCCCCAATGCCGCAGGGACCGACGGGCCCCTGGCGACGTTGGCCGGAGCCAAGGTCGCGGTCCGCGCCGCGAAGGCTCAGGGCGCCGTGACGGTGATGCTCAGGGAGGGGGAGTATTCCGTTTCCGAGACTCTATCCCTGGGGCCGGAGGACTGCGGCACTAAGGAAGCCCCCGTGACCTACGCCGCCTATCCCGACGAGAAGCCCCGGATCCTGGGCGGCGAGAGCATCGAGACCCTTACGCCCGGCCCGGACGGCACTCTGGTGGCCGACTTGCCAAAGGTGCGCGAGGGCAAGTGGCGCTTCTCGACCCTACTCATCGACGGCAAGCGCGCCATCCGTGCCCGGCACCCGAACTTCGACCCCTCCGACCCCTACCGCAAGGGATTCTCCTATGCCCAGACGCCGGCCGGGTCGTTCGCCTACTCGGTCGGGAACATCCACAACGTCGGCGACTGGTTGGAGTACGACCTCGATGTCCCCGCAGACGGGCAATACCATGTGTGGGTCTTGTACGGGGCCCTCAACAAGCCCCACGGCCGCGAGAACATGGCGGGCAGGACGGCGGTTCGCGCCGACGACGGCGAGCTGATCCCCCTCATGGACCTCCCGGACACGGGAAGCTGGGCGGCAGAGACCTGGTCCGATACGGCCAGGCTGCAACTGGTGTCCGGCAAGAGAGTGCTGCACTGGGAGAACCTCAAGGGCGGTGGGTTGAACCTGGCCGCTTTCGCGCTCACCGACGACCCGGAGTGGAAGCCGGTGGACACCGATCTGCCGCCGGTGGCCGAAGGCAAGCACCTCGTCGTCGTCTCGGCGGCGAAGTTCGCCCGCAAGCACGGGCCCCAGGTGAGCGTCAGCAGTGTCCCCACCGGCTCCAAGGACACCTTCAGCTATGAGCAGGGCGATATCCGGCCTCACTGGGCGCAGGTGCCCGGGGCCGAGGTGCATATCTTCCAGTCCGGCAATTGCCGGGCGTTCATGGAGGTGGGCAGCATCGAGGCCGTCGATGAGGGGGAGCGCCTGGTCCGGCTGGGAGGCCCTGAGATGAACTCCGCGCTGGGCGCCGGAGACAGATACTTCGTAGAGAACGTGCCCGACGCCCTGGACGCCCCCGGAGAGTGGTACCTGGATGTGGAGGCCGGGCAGTTGCGCCTTATCCCGCCCGAGGGCTACTCCCCGCAGTCTCAGGTAGTGGCCGCCACGGTGGGCCGCATCATCGAGGTAGTCGGAGACGAGGAATCCGGCAGGCCCGCGGGCTACGTGCGTTTTGAGGGGCTTACCTTCATCGGCGGCGACTACGACCGCGAGGACGGGGTCATCGGCTACGGCATGGGCGAAAACGGTGTGCTGTACCTGCAGGACGCCACCGGCTGCGAGGTGGCACAGTGCACCTTCGTCTCCGTGGGCAAGCACGCCGTCTGCTGCTCGGGTGGCGGCGGACACGTGATCGGCCAAAACGACATCTCGCACACGGCCTACGGGGGCGTCATGCTCCTCAACGCCGCGGGTTGCGAGGTCTTTGCCAATCACATTCACCACTCGGGCGAGGTGTACAAGCACAACGCGGGCATCGCGATACAGGGCGCGGCGGCGAGCAACAACACGGTGCGCGGCAACGCCATTCACGACATGTCGCGGTATGGCATCAGCATCAAGAACGGCGGCCGGAGCAATGTCATCGAGGATAACTGGGTCTGCAATACCAGCCTGGAGACCTTCGACACGGGCGCCATCGAGGTGACCCAGCAGGACCGCGAGGGGCGCAGCGGCAGCATCATCCGGCGCAACTACGTGGCCGATACCATCGGCTGGTACGCTCAGGGCGACAAGTCCGTGTTCATGTCCTGGAGCATCTACCTGGACTCCTTCGCCGGCGGCTATACGGTGACCGACAACATCTGTCCGCGCAGCGCCAGTGGCGGCATCATGCTCCAGGGCGGTAAGGACAACGCGGTCACCAACAACGTCCTCATCGACGGCCGGTCCGGCCAGGGCCACTGGTCCAACTTCATCGGCAATTCCGAGGGTCTCGTATTCGAGCACAACATCGTCGCCTGGAGCAACCCTGAGGCGACCCTGTGGGCGACGGGAAAGCTCGGGCCGGAGGTGATCCGGGCCGACAACAACCTCTACTGGTGCCCCGGGATTCCCGAGCCGAGGCTGGGCTACGGCGGCAACACCTCCTGGGCCGCCTGGCAAGCGCAGGGCTTCGACCAAGACTCGCTGTTCGCCGACCCCCTCTTCGCCGATCCGGCCGCCGACGACTACACCCTCGCCGTCGATTCCCCGGCCTGGAAGCTGGGCTTCCGGAAGATCGACACCAGCGGAATGGAGGCCGCCAGGAGGCTGTGCACCTGCGAAGTGCTGCCCGCCGCGAGGCTGTTTTTCGAGGACTGACGGAGCACCGGACGCTCGACAGAAATGTTCCCTGGTGTTATATTCTCACGTACATCACCCCAGTAGTAAACGGGAGGGCGTCCACATGTCCGATCGCTGGATCTGCATGGTCTGCGGGTACTCCCACAAGGGCTCCTCGCCACCGCAGCAGTGCCCCAGTTGCGGGGCTCCGTTCACCGCCTTCGAGCGGAGAGAGAAGGACCCGGCGGCACGTTTCGCCTCGATCGACATGAGCGGGCGGCGCCGGTCCGGCTTTCGCTACGTCATCATCGGCAATAGCTCGGCGGGGCGCGCGGCGGCCCACGCCATCGGTGCCCTCGATCCCGAGGGACACATCACGGTGGTCTCCGAGGAGTCCTGTGCCTTCTACCCCCGCCCCCTACTTCCCGACCTCATCGCGGGCCTTGCCGAAGAGGACTTCTTCGCCGCCAACCCCTACTCCCGAGACGATGCTCTGGAGTTGCTCACCGGCGAGACGGTGCAGGCCATCGACCCCTCAGCGCGCAGGATCTCCTGTGACAGTGGGCGCGAGGTGGCCTACGATGCCCTCCTGCTGGCGGTAGGGGCGTCACCCATCGAAATCCCCTGGCCGGGCTCGGAGGCAGAAGCGGTCGCCTACTTCCGGACCTATGCCGACGCGCAGCGTATCGGCCGACTGGCTCAGGAGGCAAGCCGCGCCCTGGTGGTGGGCGGCGGCCTCCTGGGCCTGGAGTTCGTCAGAGCCTTCCACGCCGCCGGTATCGCCGTCACCCATCTGGTGCGGGAAGCGCGGGTCGGCGCTCCGGCCGTGGATGAGCGCGGCGGCGAGGTGCTCAAGCGAGCACTGGAGGACCTGGGGGTAGACCTGGCGCTGGAGGAGGAGGTCGAGAGCTTCGAGAGCCGCGACGGTGCGGTATGCGCGGTGAGGACCAGTAAGGGCCGGCGTATCGAGTGCGACGTGGTGGGGGTCGCCGTGGGCGTCCGTCCCCGCCTCGAGCTGGCCCGGGCCGCGGGGCTCGAGACCGATCGCGGCATCCTGGTGGACCGCAGCTTCCAGACCTCCGTCCCCGGGATCTACGCCGCCGGAGATGTGGCTCAGGCCCACGACCGCCTGTGGGACGAGCCGCGGGTGAACACCTCCTGGCGCAACAGCCGCGAGCAGGGCGAGTACGCAGGGATCGCCATGGCCGGAGGCATCGTGCAATACCCCGGCGCCGTCGCCGCCAACTATCAGCTCGCCGCCGGCCTGCCCCTGTGCACCCTGGGGATCTCCAATCCGGCGGACGAGGGCGGATTGGATCTCGACGTGAAAGCCGACCCGGCGGCGAAGACTTTCGCCAAGATCGTGAAGCGTGATGGAACGATCATCGGGGCCTGTCTGATCGGCGATCTGGCGCAGGCGCCGGACATCGAGCAGGCCCTCAGGCCCACGCAGGCACAGGCCCAACCTCAGAGCAAGACGGAAGCCGACACGGCTTCACCACAGGAGGCCGATAGCGACATGCACAAGATGACCGAGTCGTTTCTCAAGGACTCATTCGCCGGCGAGAGCCAGGCCCACATGAAGTACCGGAACTTCGCCGAGAAGGCCGATGATGAGGGCAATGCCAACGTCGCCCGGCTGTTCCGGGCCGCTTCGTACTCCGAGCAGATCCACGCCTCGGCGCACCTGGCGACTCTCGACGGCATCGGCTCCAGTTCCGAGAACCTGGCGGAGGCCATGGGGGGCGAAGGCTTCGAGATCGACGAGATGTACCCTGCCTACATCGTGGTGGCCGAGGACCAGGGCGAGGACGAGGCCAAGATCAGCTTCCACCAGGCTCTCGAGGCCGAGAAGGTGCATCACGGGCTGTATTCCAGGGCGAAAGAGGCCGTGGACGCCGGCAAGGACGCCGAGATCGCGCAACTCTGGGTCTGCTCCGCCTGTGGGTTCACCATGGAGGGGGAGCCGCCCACGAGGTGCCCGGTTTGCTCGGCACCGAAGAAGTTCTTCCACGAGTTCTAGCTCCCCGCACGGGCGGGCTCTTGACGGCATGTGGGCGCCATGTCCGCATGCCGTTGCCATTTGCCCGGAGGGGAGCCATCCCGCTGCGGTGGGCGTGCGCTCAAGCGGCGGCACACCGTCGGCAGAGGCGACAGGCGCCGCCGGCGGCATCACGTGAGGAGACAGCACCATGCGCCAAGACAGGCTCTCGATAGCTCAGGTCGGCTACGGCATGTTCGGCAGCGATGTGGTGGCCGGGTCCATGTGGGACCTGCAGCGCAACGGCATCTCGCCGTACCTGGATCGCATCGGCCTGGACGACCGCGCCGGTGACTATCGGGAGTACGGGATCGAGATGGTCGCCATCGGCACGCGCTCGGAGGCCTCCGCCGCCCGCGGATGTGACCTCAACGAGCAAAACACCGGCATTCGCCCGCGGGCGTACCATGGGGAGGCGCCGTGGGAGCAGATCCTGGCCGACCACCCGGACCTCGACGCGCTCATCGTCGCGACCCCCGACCATCTCCATACCGCGCCGATCCTCGCCGCCCTCGAGGCCGGGGTGCACGTGATCGCCGAGAAGCCCCTGTGCCTGGACCTGAGCGAGGCCGACAGCATCATCCGGCTCGCCGAGGACAAGGGTCTCATCGTGGGGGTCGACATGCACAAGCGATACGACCCCGATCACCTCAAGATCTTCCGCGAGCTGGCTCCCCAGATGGGGCTACCCGTCCATGCGCGCGGCGTGCTGGAGGAGCCTCTGGAGGTCTCCACCCAGACCTTCAAGTGGGTGGAGCAAAGCGACCCCTTCAGCTACGTGGGCATCCACTGGGTCGACCTGTTCTGCCACTATCTGGAGCTGGAGCCGCTGAGTCTGTACGCCGTGGGCGAGAAACAACGGCTGCGCGGGGAGTTTGGCATCGACGCCTTCGACGCCTCGCAGGTATTGGTCACCCACAAGAGCGGTCTGGTGGTGAGCTACGAAAACACTTGGCTGACCCCGGCGGACTTCGAGGGTCCGGTGAACCAGGAGAGCCACTTCATCGGCGGCCTGGGCAAGGTGGAATCCGACTCCCAGTACCGCGGCCTGCGCTACTGGATCGAGGGCCGGGGGTCCCGCACCTCCAATACCCACTTCTTCCGCTGGGTGCCTCGTCCCGACGGGCCTCCGGCGTGCACGGGCTACGGCAAGGACAGTCTGGTTGACTGCATGGAGCGGATCATGCGCTGCCAAACACAGGGCGTCGCAGCCGCCGAGCTTGCGGGAACGTATCCGGATGCGCGGTCACTGCGCATCCCGACGGCCATCGTCCACGCGGCCCGCGAGGTCATGGCGCGCAACAGCCGGTACTTCGATGCCGGCAGACCGCCTACCGTCACCGCCGGGTTCACCGAGGCCGGGATTACCGTCCACGATGGGTACCAGGGAAACGAGATGATCTACTCGGGCAGTCCGTGGTAGATTCTCTTGCCTGGATCTACCGGCTATCGTGCCCGCGATCGGTCCGGAGCAGCGTCGTCGACGGCACAGGGCGGCCGTTGGCCTCTTTCAACGAGGGAACCGGGCCCCGGCCGCGTTCGTTCTGCTCTCTGGGGGCGACCCCGGCGCAGCGGTGCAGGATGCGGGCCGCCCCGCGGGGAACTACCACGTCGTACACGAGAGATGGAGAGTGTCCATGGAGGTAGGCTCAATCGGGCGCTGTCTTGCAGCACTGGCCGCCCTGCTATTGGCAGTCACGTTGCCGGCCGGCTGCCCCCGCCGTACGGATGTCGGCGCACCGCCGTCCCGGGGCGGGCAAGAGAGCGGGCAGGCGTCCTCACTGCCGGCGGCGCCTTCCGCACCCGTCTTCCGGGCGGGCACCTACGAATTGCGGGAAGAGGCCCTGGAAAAGCCGTGGTTCCGGGAGACCGCCGGTTACCTCTCCCGCAGTGGCGAGGGCGTCTGGGAAGGCAGTCTGCGGCTCGACAGGGGCGTCAGGGCGCGTTTCCGGCTCACGGGCGACGGCGAGGCCTCCGGAGCCGAGCTCACGGTGGACAGCAACCGCGACCGGCAGCTTGACGAAAAGCCGGTGGCGGCACTGTCTTCCGGCGAGGGTCCCGGCCGTGGGGACAGTCCCACGCGGAGGTTCGTCTTCCCCTCGCTGGACCTGGGTAACGACACCCGCGTCACACTGGGGGCCGAGACGTCGCAGACCAACCCGCGGGCGGTGCGCGTGTTCTCCCTGCAGGATCGCTGCCTGGTGGCCACCATTTCCACGGACGGGGAGCCGGAAGCCATCCGCTTCCTCACCGAGTCGGACCGAGCGGAGCTGTGGCAGGACGTGGACGGTAACGGCGTCCCGGCGCCCTGGGAGTTGGCCGACACGGATACGCTCGTCGGGCTGGGGAGCAGGCTCTACAGCGTGCGTCTCGACACATCGAAACCGCCCACCCTCAAGCTGGAGGAACACGACGGTCCGCAGGCCACGGTCATCTTCGACGCCACCGACGGATATGGTCGGCAGCGGGGCGTATATGCTCCGCGGGTGCGGGGTACCACCCCGGCGCAGTACGTGGGCCTGGTGGCAACGGCACAGATGCCGGCCGGTGACGGTGGTATCGAGTACCTGCTACCCAACGACGAGCACGGTGCCTGTCTGGCCTATGTGCCACGCGCGATGATGCTCGAGGCGGGACAGGAGCACACGATCGAAGCCGGCGGGCCGGTGAAGATCGATCTGCAGGCACGCGCTCAGAGTGAGATGGTGGATGTAAGCCTGTCCTTGGCCACCGCCGCGGGCGACCCGGTCACCGATGGGGTCGGAGAAGCCGAGCAAGCGGGCACGATCGAGATCATCGGGCCGGATGGGGCCCTCATCGCCCGCGGCGAAGCCGGCTTTGGGTGAGGCGGGGTGTGCAGGTACTCCGGGGGAGTACCAGGGATGAAGGGACAGAAGGTGAAGGTACGCGTGACGTGGCCGTTGCAGGTCTACCAGGGCGAGGCGGTCGCGGAGGCCCAGATCGTGGTGAGATAGCGCCCAAGACAGGTGACGGACAACAGGGACTTTGGCGGCTCGGGGCCTCTGTCCCGCTGCAGGACGGGCGAACCGGGCACCCGAGGCCGTCGTCCAGTGCAATACCACGGGCGGCTTCGCCCGTCAACCATAGACGGAGGATTGCCCAGATGCCCGATGACCTCAAGGCCAAGCTGAAGCACATGATTGTGGACCGCTTGTTTCTCAATGTCGCGCCAGAAGACATCGCCGACGACGAGAACCTGATGGATGCCTATAGCATCGACTCAGTGAACCTGTTCGAGATCATCGTCGGACTGGAGGACGAGTTCGGGATCGTGCTGGAGGAGGAAGACTTCAACGTCGAGACCTTCTCCACAGTGGATAACATCGCCGCCTTTGTCGCCGAGAAGAAGTAGGCTCTGCTCACGGATCTCCCCCGGCGGGCGTCGAGGTGGGCGACGGCCGCCGACAGACGACTGTCCCATCCTCGAAGCCGCTACTCCCGAGGAAATGCGACGTGGTCCAGCCCATGCAGCGCATTGTGTCCATAGCCTGCGAGGATACCGCCCTACACGGCATGCTCTACCGGCCCAAAGAGCCCATGGGGCGAACTCTCGTGCTCTGCGATCCGTTCGCCGAGGAGAAGAAGTGCGCCCATCGACCCTTGGTGGACCTGTCCCGCGCCCTGTGCGCCGCGGGCTACGAGGTCCTGCGCTTCGACTACTACGGGTGTGGCAATAGCCCGGGGCAGTTTGGCGATGCGTGCCCGGCCCGGTGGCTCAAGGATATTCGGGCGGCTCTTGAATACGCGCGTCAGGAGCTTGGGGCCACGTGGCTCGGGCTGGCCGGACTGCGCATGGGGGCCGCCCTGGCCGATGCCATCGCCGCCGACGACGCGGAACGCCTCGAGTGCCTGGTTTTCCTGGAACCGGTGATCGATGGGAAGCGGTATATCGCCCAGAACCTGCGGCGCTCCATGGTCAAGGCCATGCTCACCGACGGCGAGCAGTTCCGCGCCGAGGACGTGAGCCGGCGCCATGCCTCGGACGTCGTGGACTTCGACGGCTACCAGGTCAGTGCCGCCTGTCGCGAGGCTCTTGAAGCCCTGGCCATGCCTGCCGCGGCCCGGGAGGTCTCCTGCCCCTGCTACGTGCTGAACATCGGCACGAAGGACGAGCCCGCGGAGGCATACGTCCGGCTGGCCGAAGCCTATCCGCGGGGCACGGTTGAGGGCATTCGGCTGGAGCCATTCTGGACGCGCATCGGGCTGATGGATGCGGGGCCGGTGATCGACAAGACCCTACGGTGGCTGCAGCAGAGCTGCGTTGACCGAGGCGGTTGATGGGCCTGCTCACTGCCGGCAGAGCATCGCCCCCCTCCCCGTTTGCCGTTGACGCCCGTTGCTCCCACCTTGCGTGACCTTTGCCGTTGATTCGCGACTCGCTGACTCCCGACTTGCCCTTCCGAGGTATTCGATGGAGAAGCACTTCACCTTCGAAAGCCAGGACTGCCAACTGGTGGCCACCCTGCACCTGCCGGATGGCGGCGAGCCGGCCCCTGTGGGGCTGCTGTTGCTTCACGGCTGGGCGGGCTACCGCATCGGTGCTCACCAGATGTTCGTCAAGCTCGCACGTGCCGCGGCCGAGCGTGGCTACGCGTGCCTGCGCTTCGACTTCCGCGGCCGGGGTGATAGCGAGGGCGATGCGAACGCCACCACCCTCAGCACGATGATCGCCGACACCAAAGTGGCGGCCGAGGTTGTGCTGCGGGAAGCCGGCGTCAGCCGGGTGGTGCTCGTGGGCGACTGCTCGGGCAGTGAGGTGGCCATCGGGAGCGCAGCGCAGATCGAGACGGTAACGGCCATGGTGCTGTGGTCGGCGCCAATCGTCGGCGCCGATAGA
>CAYRFY010000028.1:9388-13624 GCA_964423635.1 uncultured Armatimonadia bacterium
CAAGAAGCGCGATATCCTCAGGCAGTACGCGGTCAAGCTGTTCCGCCGTGAGACCTGGGCCAAGCTGCTTTCCGGGAACCTGCAGGGCGGGATGATCAAACGCGCCCTGATCAGGGGGGGAAAGGGAACCGGCGAAGAAGGCAGTCAGTCGGACAAGGACATCGACTGGATTGGGCGTTTCACGCGCTTCTCCGGCGACGTGCTGTTCATCTACGGCAGCAAGGACCCCACGGCCGCCGACGCGGCCGCTCATTTCCAGTCGCTGACCGGCGACGCCGCCAGAGACTGGCATCTGCACCTTGTTGAGGGTGCCAACCACGCGTTCTACTCCGTGGCCTGGGAGGACGAGGTCATCGCCGCCACCTTGGACTGGATCGCGGAACGGTGCCCCGTCCGGACAGGGCCATGAGCTGCAGCCCCCTCCGAGTGCTGTATGTCCACCACACCCCGATGCTCGGAGGAGCGGAGGGCAGCCTGCTGTGCCTCCTGCGCCACCTCCCTGATGATCTGGTCTCCCCATCTCTGGCGTGCCCCCCGGGGGGCCTGCTGCAGCAGCCCGGCGCCGCCGGCAATGCCAACCTGTACCCCATGGCCGCTTGGCACCCGCGGCTGAGCCTCACGCCGTGGGCGGCCAAGGCACAGATGCAGCACCTGGCGGCGATGGCGGCGGCCATCGCCGGCCTGGCCCGCGAGACCGGGGCCGAGTTGATCCACGCCAATAGCTGGCCCTGTGCTCTGGCGGCCGCCTCCAATCGTGGCTACCGTCTTCCGGTCCTGTGGCATGTGCGCGACCTGCAGATCCGCCGCCCGGTTACCTGGTGGCTCAAGGGCCGCTGCAGCGGGCAGATCGCCATCTCCCAAGCGGTCCGTGACTTCCTCCACGAGCGCGGCTTCTCGCCAGAGCGCGTGCATGTGGTGTACAATGGCATCGATACCACGGAGCTTGCGCCCGCGCGGGACGCTGCGGATGTGCGCCGGGAGTTCCATGTGCCTCCCGAGGTCCCGCTGGTAGTGAGCGTCGCCCAGTTGGTGCCGTGGAAGCGCCACGATCTCCTGCTACAGGCGGCACGGTCCATCCTGGAGCGTGTCCCGACCGCGCGGTTTCTGCTGGTGGGCGGTGACCCTGTCCCCGGTGCCTCGCGTCTTGAGCAGTTGCGCTCCGAGGCTCGGCGTATGGGGCTGGAGCACGCCCTCATCTTTGCCGGATACAGAGCGGATGCGGCAGACCTGGTGAGCGCCGCCGACGTCTTCTACCATGCGGCCGAGGCCGAGCCGCTGGGACGAGTAGTGCTGGAGGCGATGGTGCTGGGGACGCCTGTCGTGGTCCCGGCCTCCGCGGGACCGGCAGAGATTGTACAGGACGGGATCTCGGGCCTGACGGTGATACCCGGGGATGCCCGGGCGCTGGCAGCGGGCGTGTTGCGGCTGCTCTCGGAGCCCGACCTGGCGGCCTCCTGCGTCCTGGGAGCCAGAGAGCGGGTGCGCACGCAGTTCAGCGCGACGGCCATGGTGAACGCGACGCTCGCCGTCTATGGCCGCATTCTGGGGGAATAGCCGGTGCGGATCGCCGTGGACGCCATGCTACTGGGGGGACGGCATACCGGCGTGGAGGTGGCCATCGCCGGGTTGGCCGGGGCCCTCGGTGCCTGCCCCGAGCACCAGTTCCTCCTGATGCACCGGCCGGGCTACGACGCCCGTGATCTCGGCGGCCCGTTCGTACAGGACCATGCGGCACCCACCTGGACGGCCTCGCGCCCCGGGCGCATCCTGTGGGAGCGGCTCTGTCTGCCCGCTGTGGCTCGCCGCTGGGGTGCCGATGTGCTCCATGCACCCGGCTATGTGCTGCCTGAGCGCTGGCGCGGCCCTGTGGTGCTCTCGGTCTACGACATTCTCGCCATCACCCATCCGGAATGGTGCAAGTGGAGCAATGCCCTGCACTATGGACGGGCTCTGCCACGCAGCATTCGGAGGGCACAGATCGTCTCCGTCCCTTCCGAGGTGGTGCGAACAGAGATCGTCCAGTGCATGGGGCTCGCACCCGACAGGGTCCGAGTGGTGCCGCTGGGGATCAACCCCGCCATGAGGCCCGTGGACGCCGCGGCGGTAGGGGCCGTCAGGGAGGCGCTGAGGCTGCCGGAGCGCTACCTGCTGTGGGTGGGCAACCTCGAGCCCAAGAAGAACGTGCCCGGTCTGGTGCGGGCGTTCGAGCTGGCGGCTCCGGCGCTGACGCAAGACCTCGTGATCGTGGGCAGGGATGGTTGGCGCTGCGGCCCATCACTGGCGGCGATCGATGAAAGCACCGTGTCTCACCGCATCCACCGCCTGGGCTACGTGCCCGCCTCCTACATGCCGGCGCTGTACACGGGAGCCGACCTGCTGGTGCACTGGGCGCTGTACGAGGGGGCCGGACTGACGCCTTTGGAGGCCATGGCGTGTGGGACACCGGCTGTGGTCTCCGACGGCGGGGCGCTACCCGAGATCGCCGGGCAGGTGGCGCCGATAGTGCCGCTGGGCGCCCCGGGGCAACTCGCGGACACGCTGACCGAGCTGCTGGAGGATAGGTCAAGGTACTCCGAACTGGCTCAGAGGGGCCGCCGGTGGGCGGCCGGGTTCACCTGGGAGGAGTGCGCACGCCGGACCATCAGGCTCTATGAGGAGGCCGCAAGCCTTGCGCCGCATACGTAGGGGCCGGGCCAGGGGAATGCTCGGCGTCGTGCTGGGGCAGTTCCCCTCGACCTCAGAGACTTTTATTCTGCGGGAGATGCGACAGCTCGAGCGCTGTGGCTTTCCGATCGTGCCTCTATCCTTGCTCCCTGCCGAGGAAGGTCAGATGCATGCCGACGCCGCGGACCTGGGCGGACGCACGCTGTACCGCAGCCGCTTGCTCACGGGGACCAGCTTCCTGCGCCAGATGCAGGCCTTCCTCCGCTACCCCACGGGGTACGCCGGTGCCGTGCTGTACGTGCTGCGTCACGCCCTTGGTACCCCGTCGGCCGCCCGTGAGCTGCTGAGCTCCCTCATCACGGCGGCGGATTTCGCCGCCCAGTTGCCCCGAAAGACCTCTTTGGCCCACGTGCACGCCCAGTTCTGCAGCGTACCCGCCACGGTGGGTCTTGTGCTGGCGGAGCTTCTGAGCATCACCTTTAGCATGTCCTGCCACGCTCGGGACATCTTCACCGGCGAATCGCGGCTGATGGACCTGAAGCTCTCCGAGGCGGAGTTTGCCGCCGTCTGCACCGAGCACGGCCGCGACCGGCTACGGCGCACGCACCCCCTGACGGCCGGCGAGAAGGTCCAGCTCATCCACCACGGCCTCGATCTGTCGGAGTTCATGCCCCCCCTGGAGCGACCTGAGGAGCCCATCATCGTGCTATCGGTGGGGCGTCTGGTGCCCAAGAAAGGCTTCGACATCCTCCTGCGTGCCGCAGCGCTGGCAAAGGCCCAGGGGACCGAGTTCGAGCTGCATATCGTCGGCGACGGTCCCGAGAAGGACGACCTGAACCGCCTGGCAGGCGGCCTGGGGCTGCGCGACAGCGTCGTCTTCCACGGCCGTCTCACCCTACAGCAGGTCATCCCTCTGTACGAGACGGCCCACGCCTTCGCAATGGCCTCCGTGGTCACCGAGGACGGCGACCGCGACGGTATCCCCAATGTGCTTATCGAGGCCCTGGCCATGGGAGTACCGACGGTGGCGACGAAGACCGGCGGTATCCCGGAGATCATCATCGATGAGCAGACCGGCCTGCTGGCTCAGCCGGGCTCACCCGGCGATCTGGCGGAGAAGCTGGAGCGCATTCTCAGTGACAGCCAGTTGCGGGAAACGGTGCGCAAGGAGGGGCGGCGCAAGGTCTCCGTCGACTTCGACATTGCCCGGAACATTGAAAGCCTCGCGGCGTTACTGGGGAGGTACATGGAGCACTCCGAGCAAGACCCATGACCCGACATCCGGTGCGTAGGACTGTCCTGCGGGCGGCGCGCATGATGGCGCCGCCGGTTTGTCTTCCGCCGGGGCGACGGCGAGCGGTACCTCACCGGCGGCAATCCCGCCGTTCGCAGTCATCCCGCAGGGCGGGCTGAGGCGAAGCTTCGCTGGTCTTGCCCCCGGTGGTCTCTGCGAACAACGGGGCAAGTGGGGGACGGCAGAGGGCTCAGGGCGCCGCTCCCTGCGGGCCGCTGGCGCGATACGATCACTCTGGAGAGGGCAAAGACGAGCGGCGGACGGGTAACGGCGGACGG
>CAYRFY010000028.1:13724-23482 GCA_964423635.1 uncultured Armatimonadia bacterium
CCCCTTTCCGTCGCCGGTTGGGTGCCTTTGCCCCCTCACCCTCCGCTCCAGCCCTTCCGGGCTGTCACGGAGACCTCTCCCGGGCGTCCCGCAGGGCGGGACTGGGAGAGGTGGCACGGCGGAGGGCTAACGGCGGACGGCCCCTTTCCGTCGCCGGTTGGGTGCCTTTGCCCCCTCACCCTCCGCTCCAGCCCTCCGGGCTGTCACGGAGACCTCTCCCGGGCGTCCCGCAGAGCGGGACTGGGAGAGGTGGCACGGCGGACGGCCGACGGGCCTGGAGAGCCGTCGGCACGGTGGTTTGGACCAGTGTCTGCCTGCGGCCTGCAAGGTGCCCGGCGGACGACGAACGGCGGACTGATCGGCAGCCAGGATCGAGGTGTCCATGCAAGACGAGAAGCTCCCCGGCGATGACAGAAAGCAGGCCGACGAAGCCTCCGATGCCCGGGCAGGGCGGCAGATGAGCCTCGGGGCGGTGATCGTCACCGCCTTTTTGATCCTGGGCAAGATCATGGGCTATGCCAAGGAGATGGTGCTCGCGAGCCTGGGAGCCACGCGAGCTACCGATGCCTACAAGATCGCGTACAACAGCGTGATCATGATGATCTACACCAAGGTGGAAAAGCTCCTGCGCCCCACCTACCTGCCGGAGTTCGTGAAGATCAGACGCGAGGAGGGCGAACCGGCCGCCTGGCAACTGGCGGGCGTCATGACGGGGTTCCAGTTCCTGCTGCTAACAGTCCTGGCAGGGCTCTGCGTCATCTTCGCGCGCCCGATCCTGCTCTTCGCCGGGCCGGGGCTCATAGACTCACCCGAGGACCTGGCCCGAGGAATCGTGATGTTGCGGATCATGGCTCCGGCACTCCTCTTGTTCTCGCTCTCCGTGATGCCCGAGCTGACCCTCCACTCGTACAAGAAGTTCACGCTCCCGGCCATCGCCGAGGCGGCCTTCCGCACCGGGGTGGTGCTCTCGTTCATCGCGCTGACGGCCCTCTTGTGGCCCGGGCGGCCGCCGGACGCCATCTACGCCATCGCCTATGCCGTGCTGATCGGTGGCTGCCTGCGGTTCTTCGTGCAGATCCCCGGCCTGTGGGACAAGATAGGGATGCTTCGCTTCGGCGCCAACATCCTGCGCAATCGCGGCGCCATTGCCATCTTCCGTTTGATGCCCCCGGTGGTTCTCGGTCTGGTCTTCTCCGCGATCCGCACCCTGGCCGACAGCCGCTTTGGCAGCGAGATCGGCGAGGGCGTCTATACCTGCCTGGATTTCGCCCGCAAGGTCCCGGACCTGCTCCTGCAGACCCTCCCGCTGGCGGTGAGTTTTGTCGTGTACCCGTTCCTCTCCGAGTGGGCACTGCGGGGCGAGAAGGACAAGATGGCCGATGCGCTGGTGAGGACCACCCGCGCAATGGCCTTCATCTTCATCCCCGCCAGCGTGGCGCTGATGATCGTCTCGCTGCCGGTGATCAGGCTCATGTTCCAGCACGGGGACTTCAGCCCCGAGAGTGCGGAGCTGTCGGCCCTCGGGGTCTACTGGTACTCGCCGGGGCTGGTGTTCTACTCCCTGGACGCGGCCATCAATCACTGGTACTTCGCCTTCAAGGACACGGCAACCCCCAATATCGCCGGGGCGGCCTTCGCCGTCCTGCATGTGATCATCGGTTATGTGGGGGTCTATCATCTGGGCGCCAGTACCCGGGCGAAGCTGTCGTGGATCGCGGCCGCGCTGACCGTGAGCAAGAGCGGGAAGGTGGCGCTTCTGTACGCCCTGATCCGCAAGCGCCTGGGCTACATCGACCGCAGGGCGGCCATCACCTTTGCGTTCAAGCTGGCGCTATGCGCGGCCGCCATGGGCCTGGTCATGTGGCAGACGGAGGGGTACACCTCCCCCCTATTCCAGGCCTGGGAGCCCCCGGCCGGCGGCGTCAAACTCAAGGCCCTGCTCAACATGGGGGGCAATTCGATGGTGGGAGTGGTGGTATTCCTGACTGCGGCGGGCCTGTTGCGCATCGAGGAGATCAGCATTGTGCGGGATGCGGCGCGGAAGCTCACCGGGAAGATCGCCGGGAAGCTGGGACGGCGGAGTGGCTAGCCACAGGCTCCGGGTCGCCCAGGTGCTGGAGGCCACGGTCGGCGGCACGGCCCGGCACGTCCTGGACCTGTGCGAGGGCCTGGACCGCGACGCCTTTGAATTGCTGGTGCTCTGGTCCCCCACACGAGACGCGCATCCCGAGCGTTCAGTGGCCAGACTCAAAGCGGCCGGCGCGCAGGTTGCCCTGGTGCCCATGGCCCGCGGCCCGTCACCGGTGGCAGACATGGCGGCCCTGCGCACCGTACGCCGGGCCCTTCAAGGATTTGCTCCTGACATTGTCCACGCCCACAGCTCCAAGGCCGGCATGCTGGGACGCCTGGCGGCGGCCGGCGGCCCGACTTCCCCGGCAACCGTCTATACCCCCCATGCGTTCTCCTTCCTGATGAACGTCTCACCCGCCCGACGGGCGCTCTACCTGGCGGTGGAACGTCGGCTGGGCCGCAGCACGGATCGGCTCGTCGCCGTCTGCGAGAGCGAGCGACAGGTGGCGCTGGACGCCGACGTGATCGCCCCGGAACGCTGCGTGGTCATCCGCAACGGAGTGCCGGCACCCGAGCCCGGCGCCGCGGATCGCGCCGCCGGGCCGCCGGTACCGGGCCTGCCGCCCGCCGCGACAGTCATCCTCTGCGTCGGTGACCTGCGGCCGCAGAAGGGGCATGTGTACGCCGCCGCCGCGATGAGACAGGTGACGCGCAGCCTGCCCGCGGCCCATCTGGTGATCGCCGGTGAGGGGCCAAAGCGCGGGGCGATCCTGCATGCGGCCGGCGAGGCCATAGGACACGTTCATCTCCTGGGCCACCGTGACGACATCCCTCGGCTTCTGGCCCGTTGCGATGTCTTCTGCCAGCCCTCGCTGTGGGAAGGCTGTCCCTACGCCCTGCTCGAGGCCGCGGCCGCCGGTCGGGCCTTAGTCGGCAGTGACGTTCCGGGAGTATCCGACATCCTGCAGGAGGGTCGTTGCGGCTGGCCGGTAAGGCCCGCGGATGCAGAGGCGCTGGCCCTAGCGCTCTGTGAAGCGCTCCAAGACCCCGCAGCGCGCGCAGCCAGAGGTCGCGCGGCCGCCGCACTGGTCGCGGAGCAGTATACGCTAGAGGGCATGGTCGCACAGACAGCGGAGTTCTATGCAGAGCTGGGGGAGGCAAGACGGGGCCTGAGTTCCGGCACGCACATGGGCGGTTAGCCCACGTTTCCGGGGGCACAACCCGACCCATTTGTGAGCCCACCGGCTTTTCATTGGTCCGCGGTTTCCAGGGATCCGCAGACCCGCGGACAGGGGACCCGCTATCCCTCGACCGGTGGCTGAGCCTGTCTCTGGAGCTTCTCGGCGCGCCCGGCCAGGTGCGCCAGAAGCTCCTCGGGTTCCTCGAGCTTCGGATCCTCCCGCCCATCGCTCTCCAGCAGCGCAATACTGACGGTGCGCTCGAAGCTCTGCATCAGACGTTCCAGGACGTGGGGACGAGCCGCCCAGTCGGGGAGGTCGAGGGCTTCGCGAAGGCCGGCTGCGGCGAGACTCCGGGCCTCCTCGGGCTGCTGATGCGTCACCGCCGTGAGCAGTGCCTGGGCGGCGTGGGCGTGGGCGCAGGCCAGGGCGTCGCCGCTGCGTTCCACGTGGAACAGGCGCCGGGCCTCGGGCCATTGCCCCGTGTCCGCCATGCGCAGCGCGACCAATCCGGCGGCCAGGGCCCCCGCGCCTTTGAGCGCCACGGCCTTCTCCGCCGCTTCCACGGCGCTGTTCCACTCCCCGGCGACCAACTGCACCCGCGCGAGCTGTTCCAGGGCCATGGCGCTTTGAGGCGCCTTGAGCGCCGTCTGAGCCGCGTGCTGGAGGGCCGCACTCGTCTCGCCGCGGCGCAGCGCGATCTCCGCCTGAAGCGTCCCGCACGTAACCAGGGCCGCGTGGCGGTTCTCCAGCTCTCGCACCGCCCAGGAAGCCGTATCCAGGTCGTCGTCATTCATGGCCGAGCGGGCGATGATCACATAGGCGCGCTCCTGCAGGCTGGGCCCCAGGCAACTGAGCACCTGACGCGCGAGGTCCCGCTCCCCGGTGCGGGCCAGGTGTTGGCAAAACTCCAGGGCAAGGGGCACGATTCTCGGCGCGGCCCGCAGGCGCAGGCTGAGGTCCTCGCGATGGATCAGCCCGCGTTTCACGCCGTGGGCGAGGCGGCGGATCACCTCGATCTCCGGCGAGCCGGCGCGGCTCTCCTGTGCCCGCTCGCACGTGTCCAGCGCTTTGGGGGCCCGGCCGGAGCGCAGGTAGGACCAGGCCAGCGCCGTCCAGATCTGGGGCTCACCGGTGAGGTCGGCCTCCCCCCGCATCGACCGCTCGATAACCTGGATCGCCTCCTCGTGCTTACCGGCCATGGTCAGCGCGATCCCCAGATTGGCAATCACCACGTCGCTATGGGGCAAGATCGTGGCACACTGGCGCAGCAGCGCGACGGCACTCTCGATGTCGCCCCGGTCCCGGGCCATGGAACCCTCGATCAGATACAGCCAACCCCGGGCCCGATCCAGCCGTGGGTCGAACATCAGGGCCTGAGACAGGAACCAGTGCGCCGCTCCCGCTCCCGTACGCCCCAGCGGGATCATGGCCTGAGCCAGCCAGTAGAAGGCCCGGGCGAACAGCCTGTTGACCATGTGGATCGCAACTTCCTCTGCCGGGGCTCAAGACCCCCGGCTCAGTATGGCGCGGGGAGTGCGGCAACTACAGTGGCTCGTCGCCGGGGAACACACTGCCGCCGTGGCAGTCATAGGCAACCGTCGCCGGAAAGTCTCTCACCTGCAAGAGACGAATGGCCTCCGGACCGAGATCCTCGTAGGCCACAATCCGCGCGCTCTCCACGCTCCGCGACAGCAGCGCCCCCGCCCCCCCGATGGCAACCAGGTACACCGCGCAGAATTCCCGGCAGGCTTCACGCACCCCAACGCCGCGGTCGCCCTTGCCGATCGATCCGGCCAGGCCAAGCTCGTGCAGGCGAGGCGCAAAGGCGTCCATGCGATAGCTCGTGGTCGGTCCGGCCGAGCCCATCGCGTGTCCCGGCGCGGCGGGCGCCGGGCCGCAGTAGTAGATGAGCTGCCCGCGAAGCTCCACCGGAAGCTTCTCCCCCGCCTCCAGCAAGTCGACGAGACGGCGATGGGCGGCATCGCGCCCCGTGTACAACGGACCGCTGAGCAATACCCGGTCGCCGGCACGCAGCTTCCGTACGGTCTCGCAACTGAGCGGAGTGGTGATTCGGAATTCGGCGTCAGACATGCATTCGCCATCCTGTCCGCGTCCGCCCGAGCCCAAAGCTCCGGCGAAAACCCGGGGAGTACACGCGTCTACCGGCTGTGAAGGACGGTGGGGCCTATAGCACGACGGTCTTGTGGCGGGCGGCGTGGCACTGCACATTCATCGCCACCGGCAGGCTGGCGATGTGGCAGGGGTGCCTGAGCACATGCACGGCCAGAGCCGTCGTCCTGCCGCCCAGACCCATGGGGCCCACCCCTGTGGCGTTGACCGCTTCCAGCAGGTCTTTCTCCAGCTCCGCAAGCTCGGGCTCCGGACTGGCCTCCCCCACCGGGCGCAGCAGTGCTTCCTTGGCCAGCAGGGCCGCCTTCTCCAGATTCCCGCCGAGCCCGATCCCCAGGATCAACGGCGGACACGGCTTGCCGCCGGCCTCCCTGATCCTTTGGACAACACGAGACACCAGTCCGTCGCGGCCCTCGGCGGGGACCATCATCCACACCGCACTCATGTTCTCACTCCCCCCACCTTTGGGCGCCACGGTGATTGCCAGGCGATCTCCCTCCACGAGCCGCAGGTGAACGATGGCCGGCGTGTTGTCTCCCGTATTCGTTTCCCGCCGCAGAGGGTCGCGGACCATGGACTTGCGCAGGTAGCCATCGGCATAGCCGCGGCGCACGCCCTCATCGATCGCGGCGTACAAGTCCCCGTCGAGATGTACCTCGCGACCGAGGTCGACGAACACCACCGCGATACCACAGTCCTGGCAGATGGCGATCTGCTCCTCCTCGGCGATCCTCGCGTTGAGCAGGAGCTTGTCCAGAGTGTCCAGGGCAAGGGGGTGGGTCTCGCGTTCTTTCGCACGGCGCAGGGCGTCAAGGACGTCTTCCGGGAGTCTGAAATTGGCGGCCTGGCACAGCTCGGCGACGGCCCCGGTGATCTGACTGCAGGCAATCTCACGCATGGCTTCTCCAGGCGGATTGAGTGATCGAAGCGGAAGGACCTCGCCGACAGGCTCGGTGGCCCCGCCCGAAGCCAACGAGCCGGGCACCATGCCCGGCCCATTCCTGCGCACGGCGGGCGGCCACGTCCGTGACTACTGACGGCGCATGGCCTCTCTCAGATCCCTGTAGCTGATGAGCTTGATGCCCAGCTCGTCGATCAGCTCGCGGGTCTGAGGGTCAACCAGCCAGCGATAGTCGGCGTCCCGCCGGGCGTGGCTGCCGGAGATAGCCTGCATCTCCGGGCCGTCGATGGCCGGGTGCAAGTAGAGTTCCGTCAGCCCCGGCTTGAGATTGCGCAGTACGTTGTTGTAGAGCTCCGGGACGTCGTCGAGGCTCTTGGGGTTGGGGAGACTGTAGATCAGCACGTCTGGCCCCAGCACTCCCGCCTCCCGCTCGGCCTCCTTGCGGCCCGTAGCTCCCAGGGCATTGTAAAGCTCCCTGGACGCCTGGCGTTGCGGAAGCCTGTACTCCTTCGACAGCTCCAGGTACACCTGCCAGAAATCGGGATGCAACTGCATCGTCCCCATGTGCGAGTCGATGTGGGTGGGCTCGATGCCCAGCGAGAGGGCGTACTCGATCTGGGCTTTCGCCTCGGCCATGGCCTCCTGCGGCGTGGCGTGGGCCCACACGTCCTCCTCGCCGCCCCACATGTACCCATCGGGGGCCAGCATGCCGGGAACCGCGGCGCGCCCGGCCACGGGTGCCCACTTGTAGTTCTTCCACTCGCTGGTGTGGGTGAGATGAACACCCACCGCCGCCTCCGGGTGCTCCTCGACCCACAGTGCCACTTCCTTCACCCACGCGGTGGGCATCATCACCGTTGCCGAGGTGAGGACCCCGCGCTCGAAAGCGTCGAATACCGCCAGATTGGTGGCGTGGCTCATCCCGAAGTCATCGGCATTGATGATGAGCAGCTTCGTCTCAGGTGGGTACCCCAGCAGCTCGGCGATGTTCTTGTCGGCATCGGCGGCGAAAAGCGGGCAGGCGTACAGGGCCAGCGGCAGCAGCAAGAGGCCGGCTTTCATGTGATACATCCTCCCGATAGGATTGGCTGCGGCCAGACACGATCCGCGCCGGCTCTCATGGGCCCAGACGCGGCGGGCCCAGGTAGAAGCGCGACCGTAGAGCCAATTTCGCACAGGAAATGTCATTCTGTAGCGCCGGCGGCACAAGCCCGGGCTTGTGCCGCTTGGGCGAAGGACCTCGCGATACCTTAGGAGATTCTTCGAGCTGCTCTTTCCGGGAGCGGACGCTCTCAGAAAGACACTCCCATGGAAATGCGAACTCTTCGGCCGCAGCTCTATGTCTTGATCACAAACAGCGGCTCCAGCCGGGCCGCCACGGTACCCAGACCGCAGTCCACCGTGCGCTGCACCACTTGCTCGTCACGGTAGCTGCACACCAGGTCCTTGGGCTCGCTGACGATCTGCGTGTCACGCTGGTTGGGGTTCACCAGCTCGAAATAGCGGGTCCCGTCGATCTCGAACACCTGGCGAACGCCGGACACGTGTGGCAGCGAGTACCCGGCCCCGTGGGGAATGACATCGGCGTGCAACAGCCGCTCGACGACCCCCAGCTCTTTGGCCCGGGTGAAGAACCCCAGGCGCTCCAGGACCTCCGTAGTCAGATTGGGCTTCCCGTGCATCAGGAAGGCGGGGCGATCGGCGCGCACCATGATCGGCAGCAGCCCCGCCTCCGTCTGTCGCGTACTCTGGCAACCCAGCAGGATCTCGTTGGCGTTCAGCAGGCCCTGGTGGTTGGTGTTGGAGATCAGCTCGAAAGGCCCGAACAGGTCCTCCCCCGCAAGGTGTCGCCGGCGCGTGGCGAAGTCCTCCGTGGAGCGATAGTTGTCGACGTACTGGGCCACCGCATCCCCCCGCAGAACGTGCAGCGGTCCCCAGGGGGTGTCAAGGCAGTCGGCGCGCTGTAGCCAGTGGTCGCTGGAATCCCAGTACAGGCCGGGGCCGTGCTGGGACTGGCTACGGAGCTCGGCGGCCGAGGCGTGGATGACGAAGACATAGGGCGGCACCGAAGTCTCCGTGTCGCTCTCCGCGATGCGGAACACGTCCACGAAGTGGTTCCCCGTGCCGAAATCCCAGGCGATGGTGACGCCGTCCATGACCGTCTGACGCCCGTGGAGGTCGTGTAGGCGCCGGGTGATGCTGCGCGCCTCCGGCTCCTGGTGCAGGCCGCCCACCAACATGCCGCAGGTGTTGGGCTTCACGTCCAGTACCAGCATATCCCGGTCGCCATCGCCCCAGCTCAGTTTGCCCCCGTAGCCGATCCCGGCTTTCCAGCGGCCGCTGTTGCGCGTGATGGTCATATCCGGGGTGCCGATGAACGTGGCATCGGCAGGCAGGCCATAGTGTGCCTGAGCGAAGTGTATCTTGGCAAGACCGTAAGTCATGTTGGCGATGCACAATTGGGCCGCCGCGTCATCCGGAGCCATGGAGAAGATGTGCTCTTTGGCGCGGGCCAGTGCCTCGCTCTTCTGCGAAGGGTTCATCGGTCAGCACCTCCCGAACTACTATACACAATAGTTCGTCATCCGCACAGTATACACCTTTCGCCGGTCGCGGCAAGGTCTTGCGAGATCCAAACAACCCCAAGACCCCCAGACGGCAGGGATTGACCCGGGCGCCGCCGAACAAGCGGGTACTGGATGCTCGCCGGCCGAGAATCCCGGCCCGCCGCCGGAGGGATGCGCGTGCAACTGCCCCTGATGCCACTGAACACCGTGCTGTTCCCCGGAATGCCGATGCCGCTGGCTATCTTCGAGCAAAGATACCTGCGCATGGTGGACGAGTGTCGCTCCCGGGACATCCCCTTCGGCGTGGCCCTTCTTCGCAGTGGGCCGGAGGTCGGAGGTATCGCAGAGCCCCACTCCATCGGCACCAGCGCCCTCATCGTCGAGACAACGGAGACCGATGACGGCCTGCACATCGTGGTCGTTGGGCGCGAGCGCTTCCGTATCCAGGCGTTGGAGGTAGATGACAACCTTCTTCGCGCAGAGGTGGCGCTGATCCCCGCGTCAAGCGAGACGGCCCATGTGTCTCAGGAGCTCCTGCAGGAGCTGTCGCACATGCTGCAGAAGCACGTGCGCACGATCCTGGAACTGCTGGGGTTGCCCGCCGTCGAGGTGGCCTTGCCCCCGGATCCGGAGCGGCTCTCGTTCATGATTGCCGCACACCTCACCGCGGGGCTTGCGGTGCGCCAGGGACTGCTGGAGATCGACGACCCGGGCGAGCGCCTGGTGCAGGTTCGCGAGCTACTGCGGGAGGAAAGCAGTCAGTACGAGCTGCTCTTGGCCGCCTCACGCCGCGCGGCCGAGGCAAGTGGCGACGAAGACGCGGCACCCGGCGGGTTCTCAAGAAACTAGATGCGCGGCCGAAAACTCACATTATGCATGAACGCACTGGGGCCACATTTCGCCATTCCC
>CAYRFY010000029.1:0-15826 GCA_964423635.1 uncultured Armatimonadia bacterium
CTCTCCAGAGCGGCGTCCGCGTAAGCGGCTCGCAGAGACGCCGAGAGGGAAAGCGGGCCGGCGGCCCGCAGGGAGCGGCGCCGTTGCCGTTGGCCCGGTGCCTAACCCTCCCCCAGTAGCCACTCCACGAGCTTGACCAAAAGCGCCCTCTCCGCCTCGCCGGGGAGGGCGTCCCTGGTGTCCGCATTGAGGCCGAAGGCGATGCCGCTGGCGGCGTAGCGCCCCTTGCCGAGCCGACCGATCACCACCACCGGCCGCCCCTCCTCATCGGTGACGACGGTCCTGCCGCCCTCGCCGGGCTTGAGGATGACGTGATCGTAGAAGCCATGTTCCAGGAGACCCTCATTGAGCCCGGGCGGCATCAGATCGGACTTTGTGACACGCACCCTGTCGGACTTGAGGTGGTCCACGCCGATGGCGATGTCGGGCACGATCGCCGGGTGGCTGCGATAGCCCACCGCGTCGTGAGTAGTCAGCACCGCGCCTCCGGCCTGGATCCAGCCGCGCAGCGCCCCGGCCACAAGCTCGTCGCCCGCGCCGGAGCGATCCTGGGTGATGATGAGAAGGTTGCAGCTCCGCGCGACCTCCGGCGTCACCCGGTCCACCGGTTCGACCCCTATCCCCTCCACGCTCTGCAGGGTCTGCAGGATGCCCCCCGCTCCGTAGCCGCTGCTGAGGACACCCACACGGGGTCTGTCTCCCACCGCCTCGGGAGCGGGCAGCTCGCCCCGACGCAGGGCGGCGGCGGCCTCGTCGAGTATGACGAAGGGGCGACTGCGGCAGATGAAGGGCTGTCTCGTGCCATCGGTCAGGGTCATCTCGCCCTCGATGGCCATGCGGTAGCCGCCGGGCGCCGGCTTGACGCTGCTGGCGAAGGACGAAGCGCCGTCGCCACCGATCGTGCCACTACCCGCGGCGCCGGCGGGAAGTGAGCGGCCATCGATCCCCTGCAGGACCCAACGGAAGGTGGCGGCCGTAGGCGCCCTGGGTCCCTGCGCGTCCTTCGGCATGCTCACGTCGGCGCTGAGCTTGATCGTCTCTTCCGGGTCCGCGAACCACTCGCCCTCCGGGTCGTCGTTGAGGGAGAAGACCACCCGCGGGCGCAGGACGGGGATGGTATACGTCCGCTCTCCCGTGCAGCCCTCGGCCAGCGCGGGGAGGAAGTCTTTCTGCACCGAGGCTGTGTAGGAGAAGATGCAGAAGCCGTCGGCACCGTGCCGTCGGGAGGTCTCGATCTGCTGAATGAGCTGATCGGGCCCGGTGAACTGCGAATGGCTGCTGAAGGCTCCGATTCCCTCGGCGAGGAGCGCGCGGCCCCTGGTGAGCGCCACGTGCTGGTCGGTGAGCTTGGCCAGGCTGTCATTGCTGTTGGTATACGTCATCGGCATCAGCAGGTCGATGATGCCCTCCTCGGCCCAGGCGGCGGCATCCTGACCGATGGACACACGGGAGGACGGCCAATTGGAGAACACCGCCGCCGAGACCACGATCTCCGGCCGGATCTCGTGGGCCCGGCGGTAGACCTCGCGCACGACCCGGGTGATCTGCTCCCGGCGCCAGTCCTGGAACCGCGCGTAGTGCGGGCCCTCCTTGAGCACGTCCGTCGGCCAGTTGGCCACCTCCACCTCAGCGTCGCGCTGGAAGTTGGCCCGGCACTTGTCGCAGTAGCAGTAGCTGGGGCCGTCGTAGCGGATGTAGTCGAAGTGAATGCCCGTCACCGCGTAGCTCCGGGCCATCTCCACCATGGCGTCCACTTCCAGCTTCCGGTTGCGCTCATCCGAGGGGCAGAGCCACTCGCCACCCTCGCCGGTGAGAGGCTTGGCCAAGCGGTCGTCGGCCCGGAACTGCGCGATCCGCTCAGGAGTGGCACCACTCAGCCGCCAGTTGATCCGCCAGGGATGGACCTCGATGTCGTACTTCTCCGCGGCCTCGAGACACGCGGCGAGCTGATTGCCCGAGTAGCCGGCCACCGGGGGCAGGACGTCGCTTTCGTACTGGGCCCCACCGGCGCTGCAGAAGTTGGGGAACACCGCGTTGAACCCGGCGTCGGCCAGCGCCTTCATCTGCTCGTCCCAGCCGTTGCTACGCCCGCTCATCCATACAGCCCGCAGCTCGCCCTCGCGACTTGCCGCCAGAGGGTAGGTCGCCGAGCGCAGGGCTTCATGGGCCTCCTCAGCGGCCTGCAACGCCTGCGGGTACTCACCGTCCTCAAACAGCTCCCGGGCCCGGGTTCGCAGATCGTCGGAGCGCTGGAGTCTCTCGGCCGCCACCGACACGTCGCGCCCGGCCTTCTCGGCGGCCTCCAACGCGTCCTGCACCGCCTCGGGTGAGTCGTACCCATGCAGTTGCGTCATCTTCGGCAATGCCTCGGCCACCGCGGCCTGCCACATCTCGGGGAAGAAGTGACCGATGAGCCTCAGGAACATGCGCCCCTTGCCGCTCACATCGCCGCCCAGCATCACATGGCCGTGGTAGCAGCCATTGGCATTGAGCGTGAGCGCCGGGATGCCGGTGTCGGCGTCATCCACGTCCGTCCAGGTGGCGATGACCTGTGTGCCTTCGGCGGGACGGATGCGGTGGCTGTTCCACGAGCCATTGGCCACGGCAACGGGCATTCCCGGGGGAGCGGCCTCGGTGAAGAGCATCCCCGCGTAACCGCCGGCCTTCTCCGGCCCGATGCCCCCGGCGATACTCACCCCCAGCAGCTCGTTGAGGACCGGGTCCTGAGTGAAGCCGGCCCAGAGCTTTCCGCCCTCGGCGACGAACTCGCGGATGGCGGCATGCTCCTCGTCGGTGAGGCCGGAGTTGTAGGGGAAGATGGCGAATCTGCGCCCCTCCAGAACGCCGGCGGGCAGCTCGGAGTCCTTGGTCGTGGCGTACTTGATGCCCACCGCATCCAACGCGCGGGCGATGTTCTCCATGTAGCTGCGGGTGCCGGGGGCTTCTTTCGCGTTCGCCGCCGCCAGATGCTCCCCCCAGACGAGAACCACGGGCTCCTTGTCCTGAGCGAGAACCTGCACGGCCCACAGCACCAGAAGAGCGCACAAGAGCAGCCTGGGCATGTCAGCCACCTCCGCGGGAGTGAAGCGAGTCATGAGGAGGAGGTTCGACCGGGGGAGGCGAGGGACCTTTCGGGGCCGGGGCGAACGGCATACGGTCCCGCAGGGCGGGATCGCGGGGCTCCGCCCCCCCGGCGATCCTGCGGATCGCTTGGGGGTCGCGGGCCCCAGACCCCGTGAATCGGGCAGCGTGTGGTGGTTTGGCCGGCGTCGGGGGCGTGCTCGGCTGTACGACCCACCCGCTGAGGGGCTGCAAACGCTGCGCCGCACTACCGGCGGCGATAGAGTAGCGTCTGTTCTGCAAAAGCAGTGAGTCATGGTATCTTCCGGGTAGCGAAACCCATAGGAGGAAGAGTGCCATGACTCGGGATGAGTATAACTCTGTCGCGTTGGAGGTCAAGAGCTTGCTGGGTAGTGATCGTGACTTCCTTCGGCCATTGGTGCAGGGTGTGTTGGAGGAGTAGACGGCGATGGAGCTGCGGATGAAAGACGCGACGCCGGGGCGGGTGGAGGGACGCCGGTCCGCGGCGCTACAGCCGCAGAATGCCTCGCTTCAGCGCGATGGTCACGGCCTGTGAGCGGTCGGCGGCGTCCAGCTTCTGCAGCACGGAGCTCATGTGGCTCTTGACGGTGCCTTCGGTGAGGGATAGGCTCACCGCGATCTCCTTGTTGGACTTGCCGTGCGCGGCAAGCCGGAGCACCTCGATCTCACGGGCGCTGAGCGCGGGCGCCCTGATGGCCCCGACGAGTATCGTGGCGATGGCCGAAGGGATGAGCGTGCGCCCCTCATTGACGGCGTGGATGCAGGCGATGAGCTCATGGCGCGGGGCGTCCTTGAGCATGTAGGCCTTGGCGCCCGCCCGCAGACTGCGCTGGATGTCCTCGTCGTCGTCACAGGTCGTCAGCACGATCAGCCGAGCCGACGGCGCGTGCCGGCGAATGGCCGCGATCGCGTCGGCACCGTCCATCTCGGGCATACGCAGGTCCACGAGGGTAACGTCGGGGCGGTGGGTCAGGAACTCGGCCACCAACTCCTTGCCATTGGAGGCCTCGGCGACCACGACCATGTCCGGTCGCCTGTTGATCAGGGCGACCAGCCCCTCTCGCACTACCGGGTGGTCATCGGCGATGGCGATCCTGATCTGACCGGTCTTCCCCAAGAGCTCCTCCTTCACCCCGGGGGAGGGGCACCAGAACTTCGACCTGTGTGCCCTCTCCCGGCTCACTGACAATTGTGAGCTTCCCGCCTATGGAGTCGGCCCGCTCGCGCATGCCGCGCAACCCTGGAGCACGCCGATGCGCCGGGTCGTCAACATCGAAACCGTCGCCGTGGTCTTCGACGGTCAGCTCGATGTGGTCACCGCCGCAGGTGAGGGTGACCTTGATCTCGGCGGCGCGGGCATGCCTCAAGGCATCTGTGAGAGCTTCCTGGGCGATACGCAGCAGGTGGTGCTCGACGTCTTGGCTCAAGGGGCGCAGGACGCCCCGGAGGGTGAAGCCGATCTGGGTCCCGGAACCCTCGGCGAGAGTGTGCACCAGGTGAAGGAAGGCGTAGCCCAGATCATCGGCCCCCACTGCCAGGGGCCGCAGGGCCCAGACCGAGCGACGAGCCTCGGCCAGGCTCTCTCGGGCGAGGGTCCGTGCCTGCAGTACATGGAGGCGCGCCACCTCAGGCTGCTCGATCAGGACATCCTCCGCCGCCTCCAACTGAATGACGATACCCGTGAAGCCCTGGGCAAGGGTATCGTGGATCTCGCGGGCGATCCTGGTCCGCTCCTCGACCACCACCATGTGCTCCCGTGCCTCGGCCCGCTCCCGCTCGACGATCTCCCGCTGGAGGGCCAGGTTGGCTCGGGCCAACTCGGCCGTCCTCACCGCCACTCGGTCCTCCAGCTCCAGGTGCAGCACCCGCAACTGCTCCTGCGCCCGCTTGCGGTCTGTGATGTCGCGGATACTGCACTGGATCACATTGTGGCCGTTGACCGGAGAGACGTTGCTCACGAACTCCACGCTGATTGATCTGCCATCCTTAGTCTCCAGGGGCAGGTCCTCGTAACGCACGTAGCTCTCGTCCTGCAGCTTGGCGAAGGCCGTCCGCGCAGCCTCCGCATCGCCCAGCGGACCCAACTCCCAGAGCCTCTTGCCCACCATCTCATCGTGGGTGCATGCCAACAGGTTCTGGAGAAAGGGATTGGCGTCCACGATCTCCCCGGTGTCGGCGTCCAGGAGCAAAATGCCGTCCTGCGCGGCCTCAAAGAGCCGGCGGTAACGGAGTTCGGATGCTTCCAGCGCTAGTTCTGCCTGAGTGGGTTTCGTGGTGTCCTCCCTTGCGCCGCGGCCCGCGGCGCAGGCCCGCGCCGTCCTGATCCGCCGCTGCCGGCGCCACGCGTGTGGCGCGTCAGTCACCGTGGCGGCCGGCTATGCGATCGCCGATGTCTCGGGGACGGTGTGCTCATGCACCGTCTGCCGGATCGTCTCGTAACCACCGCGCAGTTTGGACGCAAGCTCCTCTGCCTGGTCTGCGGTGAGTTGCTTGGCTGCCGAGTAATCGGAGATGACGGCTGTGACGACCTCCTCGTACCTCTGCTGCGCGAGGTCCTCCAGCGTCTGCAGTCGTGCGACGATCTTGTCCCTGAGCTCCACCAGGTCGGCCTTGACCTCATCGCGCGTCTCTTGACCGGATCTCCGCGCCGGCAAGAGCCCTGCGATCACTCCCGCCACGGCCCCGACGGCGATGCCTCGATGAAGGTGGCCTTGTCCATGGCATCTGACTCCGGAACGGCCGTAGTGTGGGCGATGGTCGTGACCGATGCCCAACTCCCCGGGGGGGAATGATCCCGGGCGCCGCCGGGCGCCACGTGGCGCGCGCAGGAGGCCGGCGGGGCCGCAGCTCTAGCCCGAGCCGGGGTTGAGACCTGCTTCGCGGTGGCTGAGCCGCTCAATGAACCGGCTGATATCGTCCTTGCAGCGGCGCATCAGGTTCCAGGCATAGGTCTTGATGGCCCCGTCCTCCAGGCGCAGAGACGCGAAGGACTTGGCGCACTCGCGCAGGGAGTAGAACCGCTCCTGGGCACGCCAAGACTCCCGTTGCAGCTCCGCGGCGGTCATCCGGCTCGGATCGAAGACGACGTGCTGCCCGTCGTACAGACGCCAGTCGCGCTCGAAGATGCGCCCGGCAGCCTCCAGCTCATCGAAGGTCTGCGTCCCCGGCAGCGGCGTCAGGACCATGAACTGCACGCTACTGATGTGATGGCGCCGGGCGAAGCGCGAGGTCTCGCGGATGGTCTGGATGTCATCGCTGTCGCTGCCCATGACGAACATCCCGTGGGTTTTGATGCCGTGCTCGTGGAAGATGCGCACGCTGGCCACGATCTCCTCGACGGTCTCGCACTTGTTGTACTCCTCCAGCGTCGCGGCCGAGACAGACTCGTAGCCCACATAGACCCGATGGCAACCGGAGCGCCTGAAGAGCTCCATCAGCTCCCGGTCGCGGGTCACATCCGCTCTCACCTGCGCCGCCCAGCTCGCCTTTAGTCCTCGGGAGAGCATGCCCTCAAGCAGCTCGGCGGTGCGCCCGGGGCTGGCGGCGAAGTTGTCGTCATAGAAGAACAAGAGCCCGCGCGGCCGAAGCAGGGCAAGCTCTTGCAGCACGCTCTCAGTGCTTCGGAAGCGATAGTGGCGGCCGAACATCGGCGCCACCGAGCAGAACTTGCAGTCATAGGGGCAGCCGCGTGAGGTGAGCATGGGAGTGACCGGCCCCCGGTCCCGCCAGCCCTCGATCAACGAGAGGTCCGGGAAGGGCAGAGAATCGAGATCCTGCACTCGACACTGCACCGGCACCGTCGCCGGAGCCTGGCCCGGCTCGGTGAACACTCCGGGCAGATCATCCACCGGCGCTCCGGCCACGATGCGCTCCACCAGGGGCGAGATCACCTGCTCGGCCTCGCCGCGGACCGCATAGTCCGCGTGCTGCAGGGCCTCGTCGGTGCGGAAGGTGACGTGAACTCCACCCATGATGACACTCTTGCCGGCGGCCCGGCACAGGTCCGCCAGTCGGTAGGCCTCCGGAGCCGTGCTGGTCGTGGTGGAGATGCCGACGACGTCCGCAGCCAGCAGCTCATCCACCCGTGCCGCCCGGATGCTCTGGCAGTAGATCCTGACGCTATGGCCCGCCTGCTTCAGCATGGCCCCCAGTGAGGGCAGGCCCATACGGGGCATACTGAACGCCGAGTAGACGTGGTACCCCGGGGGTTCCGGCTCAACCAGCGCAATGGTAGCCATGACCCACTCCTGGACCCGGTGATCTGTTTCCTACGCTAAGTGTAGTCTGCGACCGGGTCGTGCACATCCATCGGTGGGTGGGCATCTCGCTCCGCCTTTGGATCGAGTGATCGGGCGATCCTTCGTTGGGGAGCGGGGGGACGCCGTGCCGCCGGTGCGGTCTCCTAGCTCAGATTATGCATGAACGCACTCGACCCAGATTCGGCCATGGTCGCGCCCGGCATGATCGCTCCCGCCGGGCGAGATCGTCTCCTCTGTCCCCTCTCCGCCGTCTGGCGGAGTAAGAGGCCGGCGGTGAGGAGCCGTTAGCCGTGCTCCTTCCCCGGCTGCGGGGAGGGCCAAGGCGGGGTCCCGGCCGTTGCGGACCGCCGGCCCTACGGCGCCCCCCCTCAATCCCCCCGCAGGCGGGGGGAGGCACGACCCAGCGCCTCGCCACAAGTATGTGCGGGCGATGAGGCGACGAGGTTAGGCGCTTCGCCCCAATCTGCGCAATCTGAGTCCTCGCCCCTTCGAGGCGAAGGATGCGCCGGAGGTTTCGCACCCGCAGCCTCGCCGCGCCCGGTGAGGTGGTACAAAGGAAGGCGGCCGCCCTCCACGGCCGGAGGTCACCGCCGTCCCGTGACGAAGCTACCTCCGCCGGGCCAGCTTTCGCCTGCGGTGACGCCCATGGACGGAACCTGCCACTTTGCCAAGACCATCCTGGGGCTGCTCCTGGTCAGCCTGGGCGCGGCGTGCTCCGCGGCCGAAACACCCCTCCGCGACTTCCGTGCCTTCATGGGCATCGCCCGTGGCGACGGCGAGGTCACCGTATCGCCGCGACGTGGCTTTTCGTTCGACTCCCCCGCCTATGCCGACGTGGCCTTCGCCCAGACCACCGGACCGTTGCCGCTTTGCTATACCCTCAGCATTCACGTGACCAACGTGGACATCGAATACTCCGGCTGCCGCTTCGGCATCTTCCAGGAAGACGCCCGGTTCGCCGGAGACAATGACACCCTCAACGGCCTGTGCAAGTACGCCGTGGTGTTCCAGGAGGTCCGGGGCGAGCGGTCCATCTACCTGTGGTACTTCACGGACGAAGGCGACTACTACTGCTTCGACGGCACCGCCTGGCAGCACAACTCGTGGCGGCCGACCAACGCCCGCTGGGAGCCCAAGACCGCCTACACCATCGAGATCACCAGGGGGGCGGAGGGCTTCTCGTCCCGCGTCTCGCAGGGCGAGACGGAGCTGTTCTCCGCGCCGGTAGTGGACTGTGCCTTGGTGAGGGGCGCGGATACCGCTGACTATCTGGCCTTCGGGGATATGGTGCGCGACTTCGTGCGTGGCCGAATCGAGGTCTCTTCCGTGGACATCGAGCAGCAGACCCTGCGACCGTACCTGGATCACGACATGGAGCATGTCACCATCCGTCAGGCCCCGCCGGGGCGCTATGCCATGTATGGGGGGCTCACGAGGCTGCCCGATGGCGAGGTGCTCTGCGTGTACAAGGTGGGCTCCCTGGACGACGAGGGCAGCCCCTGGACGGTGCGGGACGAGGTGATCGTCTGGAGCCAGTCGGAGGGGCGAGGGCGGCAATGGCCGCCGCTGGAGGACTACATCTACGATAACCCCAAGACCCGGCAGGAGAACTGCTGCGGCAAGGGGTATATGAATGGTGCGGGTCTGTTCATGCACCCCTTCTACTTACTCAACGCCGACTACGAGGAGCAGGCACAGGAGCAGAACTGGTCCAGGCTGCACCTTGCCGTGACCGGTGACCGAGGTGGGACATGGGACATTCGAGAGATCGAGACGCCGTTTTGTATCGCCGCTTCATTCGGGGGCTTGCTGAGGCTCAAAGACGGCGCGGTCTTGCTCGGCGTCTATGGAGCGGTGGAGCCCGGGTCTTTCCGCCACCAGGCTGGGCATCTGCGCTCTCACGACGATGGGGCAACGTGGTCCGACTACCGGGTCATCGGCGCGCATGCTGACCCCGACGGCGGGCCGGCGCGCCTGAACGAGACCGACATCGCGCAGCTTCCCGACGGGAAGCTGGTGGCCATGTCGCGCACCCAGTACGACGGCTTCCCCCTCTACCGCAGTCAGTCCACCGACGGCGGCGAAAGCTGGACCACCGGGCCCAGCGGACTGACCGGGCTTTGCCCGGCCCTGTGGTATTCGCCTTCGGGCCCGCCCGAGGGCACGCTTGTCCTGGCCTATCACGACCGCTGGGGCCGGCACGCCCTGCAGGGCGGGGTCTATCTGGCCTGCAGCTATGACGGCGGAACCACCTGGGGCGAGCCGATGTGGATCTCCGGCGGCGCCTATCCGTGCATCATCGCCCTGGACGACGGCTCGCTGCTGTGCAGCTACTACCAGACCAACTCGCTGTTGCGCGCAACCGTCTTCAAGGTTCCCTTCCCCTCCGGGCTCGTTACCGAGAACTCCCCTGCCGGGCTGCTTGTGAAGTGGGACACCTACTCCGGCGAGAAGGCCGGAGTGTACCGATACCGCGTGTACCGCGCCGAGGAGGCGCCGGTGCAGGCAGGGCCGGATGGCCTGCTGGGCGAAGTGGCCGGCAATGAGTTCGTGGACGAGACCGCCGAGCCCGGTCGAGTCTACTACTACCGGGTGGTGGCCCTGGAGGGCGAGGAGGAGATCGGGCGCTCCTGGCAGACGGTGGGGCGAAGCCTGCAAGATGGGCGGTAGGCCGCCGGGACCAGGCGCCCGCGCCCACAGAAGACCTGCATCGGCCACCCTCACCAGTGCCTGGAGTGCCAACAGCCATGCCTGCCGATTCTCTGTGCCCCGACGAGTTCCGCTTCATCGTCATCAATGACCCCCACTACGAGGACGACCGGTGCGGCGCCTATCTCACCGCGGCCTTCGAGCAGATGAAACGAGGGCCAAAGTTCGATTTCATGCTCACCTGCGGCGATCTTGCCACCGCAGGCCGCGCGGAGGAGCTGGCCGGCTACAAGAGAGCCACCGAAGTGCTGGGCAGGCCCTCGTACGTGGTGATGGGTAACCACGACTGGCTCACCGATACCGACCGGGGTCCATGGATCGAGACCTTCGGCGAACAGACCCTCAACTACCGCTTCGACCACAAGGGCTGGACCTTCCTGGCGCTGGACAGCACGATGGGGACGGAGTGGGAGCAAGTCCAGATGCAGCCCGAGGCGATGGCCTGGCTCGAGGCGACCCTCGAGGACATCCCCCGCACGCGTCCCCTGGTCTGCTTCACCCATACGCCCATGGGCGAGGGCGTCGAGCTGCGCCTGGTCGATGCCGAGAGGGTCTTGGCGCGGTTTGCCGGCCACAACCTCCGGCACTTCTTCTGCGGCCACTTCCATGGCAATACCCATTGCAAGAAAGGGGCGACGACCTTTACCACCTGCGCCTGTCTCTCGCACAGCCGCGGGAACCACGACGACACCACGGAGAAGGGTTATCTACTCTGCACGGCCCGAGATGGCGAGATCACCTGCGAGTTCGTGCCGTTCGTCCCAGAGGCGTAGGAGGTTTTGCCCCACACCGACCAGGTGCTCACGGAGGGCCTGTGGCAACGGACGACGGCGTCTCCTGTGGAGGTCTGCCCGAAAACTCACATTATGCATGAACACCCTGGGGCCGCATTTCGCCATTCCCGCGTCGGGAACGGTCGAAGTACTGCCGTTCTCCCCCCTCCTCCCGTCTCCGCCGGCCGTTTGGCGGAGTAAGGGAGAGGGGGGCCGGGGGGGTGAGGTGACGTGAATCGGCGCCTGCCCGGAACCTGCATAATCTGCCCGAAAAGCCCGGCTGGCCCGGCTCATGCCATTCTGGAGGGTGGGCGTCACAAGCCCGGGCGGCCCAAGCGCCGCGTGGGCGGAGAATCTCATTGGATGCCAGGAGATTGTCCGAGCTGCTCTTGCCGGGAACGGACACTCTCACAAGGACACTCCCCGACTGGCCCCCCTGTCATCCTGGAGCGCCGACGCCGCGAGGCAAGACGGCCGTTCCGCACCGATCTGTTCGTCGCCGCCCGCGGGATCGTTGAACGGGATGTTTACTCTGGGTCCCTGGTGGGTAACTCAAGGAACAACGAGTTATCTCCAATTGGTCTCTGTTTTGAGACCGCAGGGATGGGGCTGGAATGGGTCAGCGACACATAGCCGGGGAGTACCAGGGCACCGCCTCGGTCTCCGGGCGGAGCCAGGCTCCGTTCATCCCCGGTCTGCAGCTTTGCGAATCCTTCTACTACGAGGTGGTACGTCCGGCGCTGGCCTCGGAACTGCCGAGTCTGCACTACGCCGCGGCGTTGATCGGGGACGGCTCCGACGTGCTTGGGCTGGATGACCGGCAGTCCATGGACCATGACTGGGGTCCGCGACTGCTGCTGTTTCTGAGTGAATCGGATCGGGCCCGCTACGCGCCGCTGGTGGACGCGGCCTTGCGCAACTGCCTCCCGGCACGGTTCCGCGGCTACCCCACGCGCTTTGTCCGCGCGGAGGACGACGGGGTGATGATCCCGGATGACGGAGGGGTAGAGCCGACCGGCCACGGGGTCCAGGTCCACAGCGTCGGCGGCTTCCTGGCCGACTATCTCGGCGTGCAGCATCAGCAGGCTCTCAGCGTCGCCGAGTGGCTGACCCTGTCGGAGCAAAAGCTCCTGGGATTCACCTCCGGAGCCGTGTACCGGGACGATGTGGGCCTGCAGGAGGCCCGGGACCGCTTTTCCTACTACCCCCACGATGTGTGGCTGTACCTGATGGCCGCGGGCTGGACGCGAATCGGCCAGGAGGAACACCTGGTCGGACGTGCCGGCAGCGTGGGCGACGAGCTGGGATCGGCCATCATTGGCTCCCGCCTGGTACGGGACATCATGCGCCTGAGTTTCTTGATGGAGAAGCAATATGCGCCATACCCCAAGTGGCTGGGGACCGCCTTCCGTCGCCTCAGTTGCTCCGATGACTTGCTGCCGGAGTTGCGGAATGCGGTGCTGGCGGAGACCTGGCAGCGGCGGGAGGTCTGCCTGGCTCGGGCCTACGAGTGTCTGGCCCGCATGCACAACGATCTGGCCGTGACCTCCCCTCTGCCCACGGCGGTGACCAGGTTCCACGACCGGCCCTATCTGGTGATCGGTGGCAGTCGCTTCGCCCACGCCCTCCTGCGTGCCGTCGTCGACCCGGAGGTGACCCGGCTGATCTCGCGGCCGATCATCGGAGGACTGGACCAGATCACCGATAGCACCGACCTCGCCTCCTGCCGGGAATACCAGGACGCCCTCAAGACCCTGTACTGACGCGGGCGCGACGTTAGCGGCAATTGTGGTGGGCCGGAGGCGTGGCCGAGAAGCCCGCCCTCGCCGCAAGTGTCATTGCCAGAGCGTCCGCTCCCGGCAAGAGCAGCTCGAGGAATCTCCCGGGATATAGCGAGATCCTTCGCCCAAGCGGCGCAGGCCCGGGCTTGTGCCGCCGGCGCTCCAGGATGACATCCTCACGGCAGCCCCGGCTTTCCGGCCGCACCTCTATAGACAGACCCAGCGCACATCGTCGGAGCCCAGATAGATATCGACTGCGTGCCCGGATGCCGGATAGACCCGGGTGCCTGTGAGCAGGTCCACGGGCTCATCTGAAATCTCGGCGCTCGCGTTCACCCTCAGCCGACACCATCCGGTCTTGCCGGAGAGATTGGCCACCAGAAGGTGATGGCGCTGTCGAAGCGAGAAGAGCCGCGCATACACCTCCTGCACTTCTGATCCCTGCGCTACCTGCTCCACCGGAGCGGCAATGCCGTAGCCCTCGAGTTGCTCCGCCAGCCAGCGGCGACCGGCGCCGGTGGGCGTGTCTGTCTCCACTCCCAGCTCCGCCCCGCAGCACAGCACATGGCCGCGGCCGACATTGCGGGAATAGGCCGCCAGCTCTCCGGACGCCGCCAATTGCCCGGCCGCCGTGAGGTAGCGGGCAACGGGGGCGTAGCATGCCACGGGCACCTCGCCGGTGATGATCTGTGACCCCGCGGCGATCTGTCCGCTGTGCACCGCCGTGATCCGCGCCCCCATCACCTCCCTCAAAGGCTCGACCGGCGCCGGGTCACACAGCGCGGCGAGGCCGTCGAAGACCCCGCAGGGGCCCAGAACAATCAGCAGGCCGCCGGCGACGGTGAAGTCCGCCATATGCCGGGCGGTTCCTGCGTCCAGGAAGGGTGACCCTGTGAGGATCAAGGCATCATAGGCGGTCAGGCCCCCGGAAGCGATCTCCCGATCCGAGACGAAGGCCAGCGGATAGTGGGCGTCGACGGACAGCATCTGCCACAGCGACCGCAGGGCCCGCGTGGAGCCCCGGCGCTCGTCGCCGGCGGCGCCGGCGCGCCCGTAGAGGATGCTGTCCCGGGGCCAGTAGACGGCGATGCGGGGGCTCGCCGGCCGGGACTCGTTGAGCAAGGGGCCCAGGGCGGCGAATTCGGCACTCAGCACCCCGAACTCCTCCAGGACCGGCAGCGGCGAGTCGTCGAAATCGCCGACCGCCCCGTTGCCGCCCGGATGGCCCTGGGCGAAGACGCCGCGGAGCCCCTCGGCCACCGCGGTCCACGTCATCAGGCGCACATCGGCCCGGGTGGCCAAAGCCGCCGGTGCTCCGCGCTCTGGCGGGCTCCATTCCGCGCACCAGATGGGGCGATCGCCCACAGCGCTCCGCTGCAGTGCGGTACTGAAAGCCCACGACAGGCGTCGATCGCCGTCGGTCCCGGCCGGGGCGCCGGTCTGGTGGCCGCAGTTGAAGCTCTGGCAGTACACGGGATCTTGCACCCTCTCAAACAGCCACGGGTCTCCGACCAGGGCGGGATCCGGGCCGCAGAGGGCATCCAGGCTCTTGACGGCGGCGGGGCGTCCGGGGTCCAGTCTGCGGGCCAGCTCCGCCAGAACATCGCAGTTGGCCACCATGGCCTCGACCCCGTAGAGTGCCAGATCTCGGGCCGCCACCGCCGGGCCCGCCGCGGGACCCGGCTCGGCCAGGGGCCTGTCCGGCACAATGCCGGGGGCGGGGGCCGCCGCCGGCATCTGGACCTCGGCAAACTCCGAGTGCTCCCGACCCCATGCCAGGTTCAGTGCGTCGAGCGTCAGGTACCGCCTGGCCAGCCAGTCGCGGAAGCCGTACAGGCCGGGCGCCTCCGGCTCGGGCCCCCAGGCCATGGGCTCATTGCGCACGATCCATGCTAAAGGCGTCTCATGGGACCTGTAGCGCAAGAGCACCTGCTCCAGGTAACGCTGGGCCGCCGCGGGAGCCTCGGCCGGGTCCAGCCACTGGGGCGGCGAGAGCCAGGGATCCACGCAGGGGAGGTAGCGCAGGCCCAGCTCCTGCAGCATGTCCATGTACCTGTCCGCCCGGCGGAAGTCGAACTCACCGGGGCGGGGTTCACAGGTGGCCCAGGCAAGCGTTTTGGTGTCGTGGATACAGCCGATACCATAGCGGCTCAGGCGCTCCAGCGAGCGCCTGAAGCCGGCGGGGAGGTCCCGGCCGCGCCCGGTGAAAAGCACCCCGGTGAGGATTTCCCCGTCGCGGCCCAGCTCCGGTCGGCGCAGGCGGCGCTCCTGAGAATCGGCGAGGAAGGAGCGGGCCCCGCTGGCGCGCTCGGCCACCTCCAGCGCCAGGCGGCAGGCCTGAACCTCCCGGTGGTTCCGGGCACAGACCTCCGCCATCGCCAGCAGGTGCTCCGAGGCCTGCAACTGGACCTCGGCCGGGGTCACGAAACTCTCGCCACGCCTGGCCTCCGCCAATTGCGCGGCCAGGTCGCTCAGGATGTCGTGGGCCTCCGTCAGTTCGGCCAGCGCCATGGCCGTGGGGTTGTCCACGACGATCGGCCTGCTGAGGCGCTGTACCAGGGGTAAGATGTCATCCCGTGCGAGATGTGGAACCAGCCACAGGGTGCTCTCGGCGCTGTCTAGGAACCGCGTGTAGGAAAGCACGTCTCGCGGGGGGGCTTCCAGCCGGCAGTCGCGGAGCTCCAGGGCTCCTGTGGTGGCCGCCTCGTGCACCAGAGCCAGGCCCGCCGTGGGGCCCACCAGGTCCACAAACGGCTCCTGTCTCAGGTCCGGCAACACCGGCGGCACCGGGGATTGCGGGTCCGCGACGCCGGGCAGGAAGCCCTCGCCGGTCGCGGTGATCCAGCGAGTGAGCACCCCCGAGCGGCTGCCGGGCGCGGCCAGGAGTGCTTCGACCTCACAGGTCTCCATGGGGCAGGCGTCGTCGCCGGCGATGACGCGGTGGGTGACGCTGAGGGTGTCGTGGTAGAAGGCGTAGAGCACCTCGCCGCGGGTGCCGGGGCGAGGTGCGGCGCCGGGGTCTGCGGCGTCGGGCGCAGGCGGCGGCCCGTCATCCAGGTCATAGCGGGCCAGTACCACCTCGCGCAGAGGCCCGACGCAGTGCACAATCTCGGCCTCGAGCCCCTGCTGGGAGAAGACCACTCCGGGCTCGGACCCGGCACCGCGCAGGACCTGGCTCAGCGAGGATACCAGGGCGCCGGCT
>CAYRFY010000029.1:15836-23231 GCA_964423635.1 uncultured Armatimonadia bacterium
CGAAGGTCCTGCAGCCGGCCACCGTCCTCGGCGATCGCCACCCGATACCCGCCCGCCGCGATCTTCAGCCCTCCGGCCGCTACCCATCGCGCCCGGGACATGCGCGCATCTCCGGGCCTGACCGTCACCGTTAGCGTCTCGTGGGGGCCAATGTCCACCAGGAAGGCCAGTTCGTCTTCGGAGGAGAGGCCGCCGCTGAGGTCCAGGTCATCTATCTGCGAAGGCAGCGGCCCGCCGCTGCCGTCCAGGACCTGCAGGCCACCGGCGGGCGGCAGGCCGATGTCCAGCTCGTAGAGGCGGAGCGTGACGATCTCGGCCCTGGGCGCATGCGTGGGGTTCCGCAGTGTCAGCTCCACCGCGTTGTCTGCCCACACCCACGGCGTCGCGAGCATGAGGAAGGCGACTGTCCGCATCCGTGGCCTGCCTCCCTGTATCGCCGGCCGCGGGCCCGAGCCCAGCTTCCCGGGTCAGGAAGCGTGGCCGGGAAGCCTGCTTTCGCCGGGGAATGTCATTCTGAGAGCGTCCGCTCCCGTAGGGAGCAGCTCGAAGAGTCTCCTGGCGTTCAACGAGATTCTTCGCCCAAGCGTCGCAAGCTCGAGCTTGCGACGCCGACGCTCCAGAATGACAGAAACCGGGCAGGAAAGGCTTTTCGGCCGGACCTGTGGGGCCGCGTTGCCCCCGAAACCGTCGGGGTCCAAAGGCGACGGTCGGGCATAGGTATGGGCCCAAACGCGGCTCGGCCCGCCTACCCGTACGTCGTCCTGAGGCTCCCGCGCTCCGCGTGCCGCTCAAGGGCCAACTCGATCAGCCGGTCCAGGAGCGGGCCGTAAGCAAGCCCGCTGGCCTCCCACAGCTTGGGGTACATGGAGATCTCCGTGAACCCGGGCAGGGTGTTGATCTCGCTCACATAGATCTCGTGGCTCCCGCGAGTCACGAGGAAATCCACCCTCGCCAGACCCGCGCAGTCCACGGACTCAAACGCCGTCACGGCGATCTGCCGAATGCGTTGCGTCACATCCTGAGGCAGTTGCGCCGGGATGATCAGCTCCGAATCGCCGTCGACGTACTTAGCCTCATAAGAGTAGAACTCCCGCGAGGGGATCACCTCTCCTATTACGGAGGCCTCGGGCTCATCGTTGCCCAGCACGCTACACTCGATCTCGTGAGCGTCCTCCACAGACCGCTCAACGAGGACTTTGACATCGTATTCCGCCGCCAGGTTCACGGCTCCCACGAGATCCGGAAGCGTCCGGACCTTGGTGATCCCCACGCTGGAGCCGAGATTGGCGGGCTTCACAAAACAGGGGAAACCGATGGTGTCTCTCACCTGCGCCACAATGGCCTCGCCATCGGCGACCCAGTCGCGGCGCCTGAAGTGAAGGGCTTTGGGCGTGCGCAGCCCGGCGGCCTCAAAGAGCGTCTTCATCACGACCTTGTCCATCCCCACCGCGCTGCCCAGCACGCCGGCTCCCACGTACGGCAATCCGGCCAGCTCCAACAGGCCCTGGACGGTTCCGTCCTCCCCGCAAGGGCCGTGCAGGACGGGGAAGACCACGTCGATGGCCCCGGCCTGTTCCACGCCGCTGTCGGTGATCCGCAGCAGATGGTTCGACCGGTGATCGGCCGAGATCATCGCCCGCTCCGACGGGACATTGGCCAGGCCGTCGGTGAGGGCTCGTTCGCTCTCTCCGGGGATCAGCCAGCGGCCCTCCTTGGTGATACCCATCAGGTGGACCTGGTACTTCTCGGGGTCGAGATTGGCGACGACCGAGCGGGCGGAGGCCAGGGACACCTCGTGCTCTCCCGATCTGCCACCGAAGATGACCGCCACGTTCAGCCGGCGGTCTCCGGGCTGTGCTGCCATGCTTCCTGCTCCCTTCGTCCCGGGCAACTGCCGCGCGGGGCATCTTTCCCTCATGAAAGGGATTCGGCGCCCGAGGACCGCGTGATGATACCACGGGCACCGGGGTTTGACAAAGAGAGCCCGCGCCGCAATACGGGGCGGGTGCGGGGAACGCCCCGCGCCGCAAGACGGGGCGGGTGCGGGGAACGCCCCGCGCCGCCGGACCCCGTTGTTTGCCTGCCCCTGCCGCTGTGCTATAATCCAGCTATGGAAACCGTTGCCCCGCAGGCCGGCAGGGAGACGCCGGCACAGGAAGTTGCAGTCGCCGTGGAGGTTCTTCCCCACGCCGAGGGTCTCCCTCTGCCCCGCTACGAGACGGCGCAGGCCGCGGGCCTGGACCTGCGCGCAGCCGTGGAGGCGCCGGTGCGGTTGCGGCCCGGCGAGAGGATGGCCGTACCCACCGGGCTCAAGCTCGCCCTGCCCGCCGGCTACGAGGCCCAGGTCAGACCGCGCAGCGGCCTGGCCCTCAAGCAGGGCATCGCGCTGGTGAACTCCCCCGGCACCATCGACGCCGACTACCGGGGCGAGATCAAGGTCATCGTCATCAACCTCGGGCAGGAGCCGGTTGTCATCTCCCGGGGCGACCGCATCGCTCAGATGGTGGTGGCGCCGGTCACCCGGGTCTGCCTGCAAGCCGTGGGCAACGTGGACGAGACGCAGCGCGGCTCCGGGGGTTTCGGGCACACCGGGATGCAGTGAGACTATCCGTCCGGCGAAGGCTACCGCACAGCGGCCCGCGCCGGCACTCCCACAGATCCAGAACGGGGGCACAGCATGTTCCGCATCGCGCTCATGTTGACCGTGATCAGTCTTGCCGTAACACTCGTCGGTTGCCCCGGGCCTCAGTCCGACGGTGCTTCCAAGACCGCGGAAGAGGGCGGGCTTCCCGCCTCGGGTGCCGAGCAGCCGCAGACCTCCGAACCCATCTACTCCAGCGGCGTGTTCCAGGTGGACGAGGAGGCTCCGGACTTCACCCTCATCGACACCGACGGCAATGAGGTTACTCGCGACGACTTCCGGGGCAAGGTGCTGGTGCTGGACTTCTGGGCCACGTGGTGTGAGCCGTGCAAGGCCAAGCTCAAGAAGTACGAGCCCATCGTGGACAAGTACCGCAGCCAGGGCGTGGAGTTGCTGGCGGTCTCCCTGGACTCGGGACCTGAGGTGGCCGCGGGCTGGGCCAAGAAGAACGATCTCCCCTTCACCGTGGTGATGATGACCGATCAGCTCAAGGCCGACTACTTCCCCGAGGTCGGCGGCGACGTCAAGATCCCCGAGGTCCGCATCATCGACCGCGACGGGAACCTCCGCTTCAGGTTCGACGCCAAGAGCACGGTGGACGACATTGAGCTGGCGCTGACGGAGCTCGTCGCTGAGCCCGTGGGGGGCGACGAGAGTGTGAGCGAGGAGCTGCTGGACGCCGAGACGCCCGCCACAGAGGCGCCCGCAGACCCCGCGGGTGACACGGAGGGCGAGTTCCAGATCCCGCCACCCTCAGCGGATGACACCGGGAGCAAGCAGTAACGACCCACCGACCGCGTTGGCCCGGCGGCCGCCGGATGCCCTGTCCCGCAGCCGCCGTCCGTGTACTCGAGGCCGCTGAATGGAAAACCCCTATAAGCCCCTGCGCCGGCTGATCCAGTGCGCCTTTCTGCTCCTGTTTGTGGGACTGTTTTGGCAGGCACGTTGGCATGGCCCGGGCCTCAGCGCCCCACCTCCGCTTTTCCTGCGCATGGACCCGCTGTCGGCGCTCTGCGTCTGGCTGGCCCCGACCCCCACCTGGCCCGTCCTGCTCATCCCCGCCCTGCTGCTGCTCTTGCTCACCGCCCTTCTGGGCCGGTTCTTCTGCGGCTGGATCTGCCCCCTGGGCACAACCATCGACATCTTCGATCACCTGTTTCTGCGCAAACTCAACCGCCGCCACGAACATCACAACCGCCCGGCCCTCAAGTTCTACATTCTTGGCCTCACGGTAGTCGCCGCTCTCTTCGGCACCCAGCTCGCCTGGCTGCTGGACCCGATACCGCTGCTCACCCGCACCCTGGCCGTGGTCTTCTACCCGCTGGCCCTCGGCCTGTACAATGCGGGAGCCATCGCTTCCAGACCGGTACTCGGAGGCCTGGGTGTACGGCTGGACCCCACCGATACCGCTCCCACCTTTGCTCTGAACCTCCTCGTCCTGCTGGTCTTCGCCGCCGTGCTCGCGACCGGCTTCCTCAGTCGCCGGTACTTCTGCCGCACCCTGTGTCCGCTGGGGGCGCTGCTGGGATTCGTGGGGCGCTTTGGGCTGCTCAGGCGGCACGTGACGGGCTGTGTGAGCTGTGGCCGCTGCGTGCGTGAGTGCAAGATGGGCGCCGTGCTGCCCCCCGACGACTGCGCCGAGGACTATCATCGCACCCACACCGCCGAGTGCATCCTGTGCTACGACTGCCTGGCCTGCCCCCGGCCGGGGATCACCCACATCGGCCTGCACCCCCGGGCCCGGGGCGTCGAGCCCGGCCTGCGCCTGAGCAAGCGCCACTTCCTGGCGTCCCTGGGACTGGGGGCGCTATACGGGGCGACGGCGGCCACCGGCGCCGGCCGCCGGGCCACCAGCGGCCGCCTCATCCGCCCGCCCGGCGCCATCCTCCGCACCCAAAGCGGGATCCGCCCCATGAGCGAGGAGCAGTTCCGCGACCTGTGCGTGCGCTGCGGCAACTGCATGAAGGCCTGCGTCACCGGTGGGCTCCAGCCCGCCGTGACCGAAGCCGGCTTCGACGGCGTCTTCACCCCGATCCTCGTCCCGAAGCTGGGCTACTGCGAGCAGAGCTGTACCGCCTGTGGCGAGGTCTGCCCCACCGGCGCCCTGGCCCGATTCACCGTGGAGGAGAAGGCCCACATCAAGCTCGGACTGGCTGCGGTGCACCAGGATAAGTGCCTGGCGTGGCAGACCGGCCAGAGGTACAAGCTCTGCCTGGTGTGCAACGAGCACTGCCCCTATGGGGCCGTGACGATGATCGATGACAACGGCCGGCAGCGCCCGGTGGTGAACGCCGACGTCTGTGTGGGCTGCGGCCAATGCGAGAACAGTTGCCCCGTCAAGCCCGAGGCCGCCATCGTCGTGTACCGCTCGGCGGCCAAGGTATAGGCAGAGCGGGGACGCCCGTGCCGCCGCCTCGCTTCAATAGACATAGATCAGGTTTCCCGTGGTCCCCGTGATGGCATCGACCACCAGCCAGCCCGCGCAGCCCAGTGACTGGCCCAGGATCACTCCCAGCAAGACCGGCAGCCCGGCCTGATACGTGCGGTAGCCGCCGTAGCGCAGGGCGAGAGCCTTCAGCGCCCAGCCGATGAGGATCGGCAGCCACAGGTCCTGCACCGGCTGGGTGGCGGCGACGGCGAAGCCGAGAGGGTGCAGTGGCCACCACAGGAAGCTGCGGTGGGCCGCGGTCAAGAGCCACATCACCCCGGCGCCGATGCCCAGGTAGGAAAAGCGCGCCAGACCGGGCTCGGCGGGAGTCTGGATCTGCGAGGCCACGTACTGGAAAGCCGAGGTCGGGTTGCCCGCAAACAGCCACGAGCTCAGGCTGACCCCGCCCCTGCTGTAGGCGTAGTGTAGCGTGATCCACGTTGCCCCCACGGCACCGACCAGCAGCGTGAGAGCGGTGGCCCCGAGCAGCCCGCGGGGCCGCGGGCCGCGCCGTTGCTCGTCCGTGAGGCGGGCTTCGCTGCCGTTGGTGGGGCGGGCTTCACCGTCGTTAGTGGGGCGGGCTTCGCTGCCGTTGGTGGGGCGGGCTTTGCTGCCGTTGGTGGGGCGGGCTTTGCTGCCGTTGGTGGGGCGGGCTTCCCCGCCGTTAGTGGGGCAGGATTCCCCGCCGTTAGTGGGGCGGGCTTTCCAGCCCGCCGCCGTTGCCTCCCGCCGTCCTCCTCCCTCCCCCCTACCTTCCTCCCCAGACCCCGCCTCACTCCACAGCTTCAGGGCATGGGCAAAGTACGTCATCAAGGTTACCCGGATGTCGGCCGTCCAGGCGAAGGCATAGCCCAGACTGAGCAGCCCCCCGGGGCCGAGGTACCGGCTGCCCAGGGAATGGGCGGTGAGCGATTGGGGGATCAGGGCCGCCCGGGTCACCGGCACCCCGCCCTGGACGGTGGAGCGCGACAGGGCGATGAAGTTGACGAAGGCCGAGAGCAAAAACACCGCCGCGCCCAGCGGCGGAACTCCGGTCGCCACCAGCCACGCCCCAAGAGCCAGCAGGCCGCCGACGGCGAGGGCCCACGCCGTCGCCGGGTGACAGGGCTCCTGCTCTTGCCCCTTGAGCTCGCGACGCCCCCATGCCGCGGCCCACATGTCCGAAAGCAGCTCCCGGGCCGACCACAGCGCCGTGAGCACCAGCAGGATCATGGCCCCCATCGCCTGGTACGACACGGCCGGCGAGCCCGCGCAGTAGACCTCCTTGGCCCCCAGCCCCACTCCGGCCAGGCGCATCAGGGGCGTCTGCAGCCCGGCAACCAGCGCGAAGAACCACAGAGTGAACCCCAGGTCGGCACTCACCACGTACGAGAAGCCCGCCACGGCCGGATTGAGCCACAGACGCAGGAGGAAAGACTCACGCTGCATCGGGATGACGATGTCCCGGTTCATGCGGATCTGCGGCACGCCGGGGAGGTAGAAGTGCAGGCCATTGAGGACGGTAGGAGCGAGCGCGATCCCGACGCCGATCCACAGCAACGGATTGCGCAGGATCGCCGGCAGGCCTCCGCCGCGATTGTCGGCAAGCTCCAGAGGCAGGCGCATCAGGGGGTAGATGAGGCGCTCGCGGTCCACCCACTGGCGCCGCAGAAGCAGCATGATGCCGATCGTCGCGGAGTAGAAGGCGGCCACCATCACCGCCCAGGAGGCCAAAGGCAGCGCCCAGGCGCCCCAGGGGACCCTGGCTCCCGGGGGCATGCCCTCGTAGAATTGGCGACTCACCTCGAGGTCGACCGGGACCATCCATTCCGGCACGTGGGGCAAGAGCATCTCGGTCCAGCGGTTCTCCTCGGTGGCGTAATACTGCAGGCCGGTCATGATCGGGAGAAGCTGGCCGATGAGACCCCAGGTGGGGACGGCGGCGGCGATGAGGACCATGGCAAAGACGATCAGCATGGCCTCGCGGGACAGGGAAAGCCGCCTGCTCAGCCGCGCCAGGAGCGGATTGCACAGGGCCAGAAGGAACCAGATGGCTACGGCGCCAAAGGGCAAGGAGGTGTTGGCCGGGCGGCTGCCGCGGACGACGAGATTGGCATAGGGGAAGGCCAGGGAGACGAAGGCGGCGCACAGAAGCCCGATGACCAGTATCCGGGCGCGGAGGGGGCGGCCTGGTGGATGGGCCCTGTGATCCGCTGCATTCGCCATGGGCGAGCTCCCCGGGACGGCGTGTTTCGTGGCCGCATACCGCCGGTGCTGCCGTCTTCGGTCTCCCCGGCAGACGAGGCAAGACACGACGAAGCCTCGCCCCTCGCTCAGAAATAGATCA
>CAYRFY010000030.1:0-23195 GCA_964423635.1 uncultured Armatimonadia bacterium
CCGTTCTCCGTGGAACTCCGTGCTCTCCGTGTCTCCGTGGTGAGGCGTTGTCCGTGTCTCCGCGGTGAGCCGTTCTCCCCGTTCAGCTCACCTCCAGCCTGGCTCCCTTGTCGGCTCCGCTTGCCAGGGCGCGGTAGATGTCCAGAAAGCCGCCGGAGGCCCTGGGGGGCGGTGGCTCGTAGCTCGCGAGCCTGTGGGCAAGCTCCTTCTCGGTGAGGTCGACGCTCAGCTCGCGATTGGGGATGTCGATGCAGATCGTGTCGCCCTCGCGCACGGCGGCCAGGGGGCCGCCCGCGGCGGCCTCGGGGCAGACGTGGCCGATGCAGGGCCCCCTCGTTGCGCCGGAGTAGCGGCCGTCGGTGACCATCGCCACCGACTCCCCCAGGCCCATGCCCACGAGGAGGGCCGCCGGAATCGACAGCTCGCGCATGCCGGGGCCGCCCCGCGGGCCCTCGTGGCGGATGCACAGTACGTCACCGGCAACCACCGCCTTGCCCAGGAGACGATCTCGCACCTGCTCCTCGCTCTCGCAGACTCTGGCCGGGCCGCTGTGCCGTCGCATGGCCTCCGCTACGGCGGACTGTTTCACCACGGCGCCACCGGGAGCGAGATTGCCTCGCAGCACGGCCAGACCGCCCTCGGGTGACAGCGGGTCGGTCAGCGGCCGGATCACCTCACCATCGCCGTGGCGTCCCGCGAGCCGGCGCTTCAGGGTCTCTCTATCCACCACGGGCAGATCGGTGCTCAGCAAATGCCCTTTGGCCAGCTCGGCCATGAGCGCCTGGACGCCGCCGGCGCGGTGGAAGTCCTCCACGGTGCGCTCGCTGGCCGGCTTGAGCCGGGAGAGCAGGGGCGTCTGGCGGCTGAGGGCATCGAAGTCGTCCAGGCACAGCGGCGAGCCCACCTCCGCCGCGAGGGCCAGTAGATGTAGCACCATGTTCGTCGACCCACCGATGGCCAGGCCGACACGGACGGCGTTGCGCAGGCCCTCGTGGGTGCAAAAGCTCCTTGCTCCCGGTCCGCCGTCGGCCAGCGCCACGATGAGCCGGGCCGACTGCTCGATGACATGCAGATGCTCGTCGCTGAGCGCCGCGAGGGTCGCGGCTCCGGGCAAGGTCAGTCCCAGCGCCTCGATGAGGCAGGCCATCGTCAGCGCCGTGCCCATCATGTTGCAGGCGCCGTAGCTTCGGCAGGCGCCGCGCTCGATGGCATCCAGCTCGCGGGCATCGATCTCGCCTCTGGCGCAGCGGCCCATAGCCTCCTTGACGTCCGAGGCCACCAGCGGCACCTGCTCACCGTTTTGCAGACGGGCGGCCCCCACGGGCATGGTGCCGCCCGGGATGAAGACGGTCGGCAGATCGCAGCGCGCGGCGGCCATGAGCATGCCGGGCTCGATCTTGTCGCAGGAGCAGATCATCACCGCGGCCTGACAGCCGTGGGCCTTAAGAGCCATCTCGGCACCGGCCGCGATGATGTCCCGCATGGGCAGGATGTAGTGCATCCCGGCGCCCTGGGCGATGCCGTCGCAGGGAGCGGGAACGTTGAACTCGATGGCCATGCCGCCGGCGGCGTCGATGGTCTCACAGACCTGTCGCCCCACGCGGCTGAGATGGGCATGGCCGGGGGTGGCGGTGGAGTGTGAGTTGATCACACCGATGAGCGGACCGGCGAAGTGGCCGTCGTCGTACCCGCAGGCGCGGTAAAGAGAGCGGGCATAGGTGTGCTCGAAACCCAGAAGAGTGCGTTTGCCGATGATGAGCCCTCCAAAGATCCCATGCTTGCCCCGCAACGTTTCGCGAGCCATGTGAAGGGATTTCCGCGGGGCGGACGAACTGACCTGCTGCCGCGGCCGCCCGCGGCGTCCCGGCCGTCTTGTCCTCCCTCTGCCTGCCGGACCCCCGAGGAACGGCGCCGTGGCCGCAGGATGGGTGCAGAGCTCCTGTTCCGTCTCTCCAGGCCTCCAGCGGCGGGCCACAGAGCCGACCTTTCCGGCAAGAGGTCGGGAGGGCCTGCGAGAGGTCAGACGACGGACGGCGTCATTGGCCAACCAGATCGCATAGTGTCCGATCAAATGAGGTGTTCTCCGATGCAATTGACCGGTGGCGAGATTGTCGCTTCTTGCCTGCAGCAGGCGGGCGTACCCTATGCCGTGGGCATTCCCGGCCACGGCTGCGTGCAGCTCGTGGATGCCATCCGGAAGACCGGGGCGTGCAGGATCATCCAGCCCCTGCACGAAAGCGCCGCGGTCCACCTGGCCGACGGGTATTACCGAGCCTGCGGACAGCCTCTTTGCGCATTCACCTCCATCGGCCCCGGGGCGCTGAATACCGCCATCGGTCTGGCCACCGCGTATGCAGATTCCACGGCGGTCTTGGTCCTCAACGGCGAGCCCCACGTGCACATGCTCGGGGTGGGAGTGCTGCAGGAGATCGAGCGTCACGCCGATGGCGCGAACTGGCGTGTTCTGGAACCGACCTGCAAGCGGCACATGCTGGCCGTGCAGGCGCGGCTGCTCCCGCGCATGATGGCCAGGGCCTTCAACCAGATGCTGTGCGGGCGGCCGGGACCGGTGGCCATCGGCCTTCCCATGGACGTGCAGGCCGAGGCCGTGGACGTCGAGCTGCCCTCACTGGGCAGCCGCCGGCCCCACAGCGTGCCCCAGCCGGACCCGCAGTCCATCGAGGAGGCCGCCGGTCTATTGTACGAGGCCGAGCGGCCCGTGATTCTCGTGGGTGGCGGCGTGCAGTCCGCCAGGGCGTCCGACGAACTGCGGCAGGTGGCTGAGCTATCCAACGCGGCGGTGGTCAACACCATGATGGGGATGGGGGCCTTCCCCGCGGGGCATCCGCTCTATGCCTGGTGCACGGGCTCCAAGGGCACCACCGCCGGCCTGACCTTGACCCGCAGCGCCGACGTGATCCTCGCGGTGGGCTGCCGCTTTGCCGACGAGACCACATGCTCGTACCGCAGGGGCGCGGCATTCTCCTTCCCGCCCACCCGGCTGATCCACATGGACATCGATCCCCACGAGATCGGCAAGAACTATCCGGTGGAGATCGGGATCGTGTGTGATGCCGGGGCGGGCCTGGGGGCTCTGGCAGATGCTCTTTCGCAGAGACGTCAGGTGGATTGGGAGCACTCCGGCTACACCGCCGAGATCGCGCAGCTCAATGACCAGTGGTCCGCCTTCTTAGCCGACCATCGCGATGATAGCCGGGATCCGATGGTGATCTCCACGCTCTTGCGTCAGGCCCGGGCGGCCCTGCCTCCGGAAACCGTCGTCGTCACCTCCTCGGGCAATACGCAGGCCCAGATGATCCAGGAGTTCCCCTTCTACGAGCCGGGGACGTGCCTCACCACCGGCGGCTTCTCCACCATGGGCTTCACCCTCCCCGCGGCCATGGGCGCCAAACTGGCGCTCCCCGGCACACCCGTGGTGGGCATCGTGGGGGACGGCGATTTCCTCATGCACGTGCAGGAGCTCTCCACCGCGGTGAGGTACAACATCCCCATCGTGATGATCGTCGCCAATAATCAGGGCTGGATCTCCATCCGCGACCTGCAGATGGCCGCCTTCGGCGAGGAGCACGCCTTCGCGACCGACTTCACCCTGGACGGCAGCCCCTACTCCCCGGACATCACCGGCCTGGCTCGCGACTTCGGCTGCTTCACGCGGCGCATCACCAGGGGCGACGAGGTGGAGCCCGCCATCCGCGAGGCCATGGAGGCGGGGAGGCCGGCGGTGATCGAGGCCGTGGTCGACCGCGAATGGCCGCACACCGGTATGCCGGCCGTGGGCTGGTGGGATGTGCCGATTCCCCAGTACATGGAGGGGCGCGAGGAGTACGAGGAGGGCAAGAGCGAGCAGGACGTGTGAGGCCGGGGGGCGCTCACCGATCGCCCACCGTGCCCGCGGTCTTCCAAGACCGCACGGCAGGGCACACACCCGCCGCCGGCAAGCAGGACCGCGACAAGGACCCACCGTGCACGCGGTCTTCCAAGACCGCACGGCAGGGCACACACCCGCCGCCGGCAAGCAGGACCGCGACAAGGACCCACCGTGCCCGCGGTCTTCCAAGACCGCACGGTACGGCGCACCCGTGCCGCCGAAGCCATTCACCGATCGCCCCCCGTGCCCGCGGGTCTCCAGGCCCGCACGCCACTCCCGGAAGAGGGGGGCTCACCAGGCGGCAACGCCTCCTCACCCCCGGGTGCCTCTTGCGGCATCGGAGAAGGGCGAGCACGACCAACGACGGCCAACGACGCCGCACTCGGGGCCGTCGCGCTTCATCCATCTGGGACCCCGCCCATGAAGCTGCGCTGGGCCGTAGCCCTTTCCCTGCTCATCATGCTCTCAACGGCGCTGCCGTATGCCTATCACGCCGCCCGGCCGATCGCCGGCAAGGTCTACACCGGCATCGAGGCCTTCCCCACCGACCAAGTCACCTATATGGCGTGGATTGAGGGCGTCCGCCGCGATGGGCTGTGGGTCCCGAATCTGTTCACGGTCGAGGACGCGGACTTGGTGCCGGCCAACCCTCTGTGGGCCGCGCTGGGGTTGCTCGGCCGAGTGCTACCGACGCCGGCCGTCTGCCTGTACCAGGCCGCCCGCCTGGTGCTCGGGGTGGGCTACTTGCTCTTGCTGTGGGCCTTCGTGCGGCGCTTTTCCCGGGACGCCCTCACACAGTGGACGGCCTGGCTGCTCACGGCGCTGGGAGGGGGCATGGCGTGGGTCTACTGGCTTGTCACCGGTTCCACGGACCTCAAAGGCATGTGGATCACCTCGGACTTCATGCCCGAGATGTGGTCATACTCCTCGCTGTTGTATTTCCCCCACTTCGTGGCCGGCCTGCTCCTGCTGGTGGCGACCTTCCACTGCCTGGCGGGATCGTGGCTCACCGGGCGGATCGGCCCCGCGGTGGGAGCGGGGCTGTCCCTGGGCGTGCTCTGTCTGGTTCACACCTACACGGCCGTGACGGCCCTCGCCGTGTTGGTGGTACACTCGCTGCTGTGGCTCCTGGTCACGCGAGGCTTCCGACCCGTCGTGCCACGCAGCGTCCTCGCCGCCGGTGTCGGTGCCCCGCTGTTTGCCCTCCAGGCCTGGCAGGTGCACACGAACACCACGCTGCAGAACTGGGCCGAGAGCAACGTGATGCCCTCGCCGACGCCGCTGAGCTACCTACTGGGCTCCGGGTTGCCCGGCCTTGTGGCGGTGGTCGCGATCGCGCTTGCGGTGGCCAGACTCGTCCGCACCGGCTCCGGCGCGGAGCAGGGCGACGGGGCACCGGCGCTGCGGCTTCTCCCGCTCGCCTGGGTCGCCGGGACGGTCGTCCTGGTCTTCTCCGGCGTGGCCTTCGAGCGCCGCTGCATCGAGGGCTTCCACATCGCCCTGGCGCTCCTGGCCGCGCCGCTCGTGGTGGAGACGGCGCGCCGCGCCTGCCGTGGCAACCGCGCACAGACGCTACTGTGCGTGGGCGGCTTCATCGCTCTCAGCGCCCCCACCGCGATCTGGTACGTGGCCCGGGAGTTCCCGTCCAAGACGGGGTACATCGATTCCCGCATTCCTCGACTGGCGCGACGGCTCGAGGGGGCACGGCCCATTTCCGGCCCGCACTCCACCGGCGACCCCGCCGTCATTGCGCGGCTCAATCTGGCCGCCTGGTTGCCGGTCTACGGGCAGGTCTGGGTGTATGCCGCCCACCCGCAACTGACCTTCGACTACGCCCACAAGTGCCGGGTCGTATCGCGCCTGTTCTCACCCGAGACAAGCGACCGCGAGCGTTGGGGCCTCTTCAACACCACGGACTGCAGCGTCATCGTCGCGGTCGGCCGGGATGCCGAGGTCTTCGCTCGGGCCCCGCGGTACTGGGGCGAGCTGGCGCCGGACGCGGGGAGAGAGCCGCCGCATTCCGATGGGATGCACGTCTATATCCGTCTGTCGCCGGATCTGGACGCCAACGAGACGCGGGCGCTCCGGGAATCCACCCGAGCCCGGGAACCGTGAATGTGTCCATCCCCGCCGGTGAGAGCCCCGCAGCCGCTCCCTACCGCGTCAGCAGCTTGCACTCGGCCAGCATGAACCAGCCCGCATCCGCCGCCGCCGATTCGTCCAGCGTGGAGAAGCGGATCTCGTTGCGCCCCGCCTTCAGTACCCCCGCCGGGATGGTGAGCTCGCCCTCCGACCAGCCGCGCTCGGCGAAGGGGTTCTCACCCTCGAAGATACTCTGCCCATTGACGCTGATGCCAAGCCTTACCGCGCCCGGTTTGTCATCATCCTGCGCCACCAGGATGAGCCTGGCTTCTCCTTCCGGAGCGGTCTCCAGGCCGAGGTTCACCCACATCGCCGGGTTGGCGGTGTTTGTCCCGTAGATCCACACCGCCGTCCTGGGCTCGCATTCATGGCTGTACTCCTGAGGACCCTTGCAGCCGAGGAAGCCGTCCAGCTCCAAGAGCCAGCCGCCCTCGATGGCCGTCTGGCTGAAGAGCTGCTGATGGGCCCGGAGAGCCTCCTGCGGGTTGTCCGGAATTGCGTCCACCAGAGGATCGGCGTACCAGGGCCGGGTCTTGGGGCGGATGCGGGCGACCTTGTACAGGAAGTCCTCGACACCCCCGTTGTCCCCGCGGAGCACCGCCTGGATTCGCATCTTGCGCCCGATCTCCAGGAACCGGGCCAGGCGAGTGGCGAACCGCTCCTCACTCACCGCCAGATTCCCCCGCACGGGGTTGCGCTCGTTGAGGTCGGCGAACAGCCAGCAGAATTCCTCGGCCCCCACGCGGTACAGGCAGAAGCGGTCATCGGCCACCGCGGCCCTGGCTTGAGTGAAGATGGCCTCGGCCCGGTCGGCATACTCGGCCGTCACCAGACCGGGATTGGCGCCCTCACACATCTGGTGCACCGGGCGCTCCTCGGTCTCTCGGGCCAGCAGGTCGAAGTATTGCCTCATACGGGGAGCGGCGGCGCCGTAGTAGGCGGCCATGAACTCGTCAATCAGCGCCTCCACGTCGGCTCCAGGCTCCCACAGCAGACGGCTATTCACGTACACGAAGAGGTCCTTGAAGTTGGTGGGCACGCCGCAGTAGTAGATGCCGCGGATGTTGTTCTGGGCATAGAACGCCAGCTTGTCGCGCATGGCGTAGAAGCTGCCGAAGGGCTCGTAATACACGGCATAGCCCCGGGGATAGTCGAAGATGTACATATTGTCGGGGCACCCGGCGATCCAGCCCTGGAGGTCGGCGAAGCCGACGGCGTTCTTTGGGCACGTCAGCCCGTGGCTCTGGCAGGCCACGCGGTGGGGGTACGGGCAGAATTGGACCATCACATTGGGCTCGGGCATCACTTTGGTCGGAGGCGGCGAGGTGGCGTTGGTGTAGGCCAGGGTGAGGATGCGCTTGTCCGGGTACTTCTCGGCCACCGCCCGGGCCACGTAGTTCACGTAGTCCAGGAGGCGATCGGTCATCTCCACACCGGGCACGGCGTCCAGCGCCCTGCACTGCTCGCACTCACACCAGGCGAAGCCATCGCCCTGGGAGACGCCGAAGAACATGCGGTCCGGCTGCTTCTCGATGAGCTCCAGCATGCGCTGGGCGGAGATGCGGCGCACGTCGGGGTTGGACAGGCACAGGTGCACATCGAACCTGCGGCCCTCGGGATCGCGGTGCAGGCGCTTGCCGTCCTTCTGGAGCGCGAAGTACTCCGGGTGCTCATCGACGTACTTGTCGAAGGGCACCAGATAGTCGGCGGAGTGCACGATATTGCCCGACTCGCCGATCTCTCGCGGGTTGCCCATGTCATCGCCGGGGGTGTGCCCGAGTTTGAGGTTGCCCGTCATGGCCCGGAACTCGTAGAACGGCTGGGCGCGCAGGCTGCAGTCGCCGATGACGAGCCTCTCGGTCCTGGGAAGCACCTCGCAGCCGGGGGCGTAGAACCGCACTCCCAGCTCGCGCAGCAAAGCGTAGACGCCGTAGACGGTTCCCAGGGAGCGGCGGCCGCAGATGCCGGCCCTGCCGTCGGCCACCCTGACGATGTAGCCGTCCAGGGCCAGGTCGTCCAGCTCGCTTTGGCTGATGATACCGGCGTCCACGGCCGCCTGCCCGACGAGCAGCGTGCCGGGCGCCACGCCGCCCTCGGTCGTCAGGACCGTCTCAAGCCTCTTGCCCGAGATCCGGTCTAGATAGGAGACCAGCTCATCGGCCGCGTAAGCTTCGCGGGCATCTTGGGAGCTACGCAGACCCACCGCGGAGACTTCGGTGTCTTTGCCGAGGAGTATCTTCCCCGGAGTCTGAGCCGGTGGCGGTTCCGTCACCTGTAGTTGTGCTTCGACGATCGTCTGAAACTCCGTGCCTACCGGTGGGCTCATGAAGGCCCAAATGCCCTGCTTGGCCCCGTACTGGGGCACTCGAGCGTCGAAGGGATAGACGCCGCCGGCGGATGTGGTGGACACGGTCACGGTGCGCTGGGCCGTGGCGATGGCGAAGCTCTCGGTCGCTGGCGCCATGCCGCCTCTTTGAGCCTCCCGGGGCACGGCCAGGCGGCCCGCCTCGCCGTCGGGGCGGAAGCTGGTGAGGGTCGCTCCCTCGACGACATCCGGCGGCAGCATGAAGGCCGGGTACTCGACGGGTCCAACCACGGCGCCCTCGGCGGCCCTGGCGCGCAGGACGGTGCGCACCGCCTGCTCGGAGACAACTACCTCGTAGCTCAGGGCGCCTTCAGGCAGCTCGGCGTGCAGCTTGAGGCTGCGGCCGTCCTCGGCCACCTCGAGGGTTCCGGCCCTGAAGGCCTCGGCCAGGGTGAGCACGGCCCCCTGGTACTGCGGCTTGAAGGCGGTGAAGGTGGCCCCGTGGCACACCACCGTGTCGTCGTGGGTGACCACGAGCCCGTCGGCCGCGAGACGCACCGCGTAGGGCCCGGCGGAGAGGCGGGCTTCGTCGGCCGCCAGGGCAGGGCCCAGCGCGGCGGCCGCTGTCAGGATACAGAGCCAGCAGGGGGTGAAAGTCATCGGGCCACACCTCGGATGAGCGGCGGGATTATGAAAGCCGGCGACGAGGACGGGCCCGAGAGCCTCGAGCTGCGCCATCGGGCACCTATCTCTCGCATCGGCGGAGGATTATTCGGCAAGAGGGGGCGCCGGTCCTTGGGGCCGGGGGGGCGGGGGCACAAACAAAGGCCTCGATCCGGGGAGGATCGAGGCACACGAGGTGCGGTCGCGGACAAGACACGGTGACTACACGGCGGCGTCGATCACGCGGACGCTGTCGGCTCGGGGTCCCTTCGGGTCCTCGAGCACAGCGAACTCCACTCGAGCGCCTTCTTCCAGGCTTCGATAGCCATCACCTTCGATGCCGGAGAAGTGAACGAATACATCCTCCCCGCCGCCATCGCGTTCGATGAACCCGTAGCCCTTCTGGTCATTGAACCATTTGACCTTGCCGGTCTCCACGCATTCCACCTCCTCTCTGTCCAGAACCAGCGTGACTCTCGACCCGGCGCGGCAAACGGCCGATGCCCAGATCTGTCGCTTGGTTTGGCGAACTTCCCATAGCTCTCAGAACCTCTGCGCTCGTACCTGCGGTGCGACGCGCGTCACCTACTCAATCCACTATGCGCACCTTATCATGAGAAACCGCGGACTGTCAACAGGTAGGCTACGAAAAAGGGTATCATAGCGCGCATAGTTCTCCTTACATTGAGTGCATCTCTAGTCAAGCAATCCGCACGAGACGTTCACAACCCTCCTCCGGAGAACGATCGCCCGGGGTCGCCGATCGGCCGGAGGAGGTCCGCGCATGCCCCGGGACCCGCTGTCGGCTCGCCGCGGCGGGTTCGCGCTGCCCGGCGGATGGAGGAAGGGGATTGCGCGACGGTGGGGAACAATCCGGCCAGTGACCACAACGCGCGACACCGACGGGCCAGGCTGCCGGCGGCTCGCGGCAATGAGAATGAGGGACCAGCATGAAGGTCTACATCATGACCGACCTCGAGGGCTGCGCGGGGATTCCCTCCTGGCATGACTACGGTGCGCCTGACCACAGATGGTACGAGTACGCCAGGGAAATCGTGACGCTGGAGACCAGCGCGGCCGTGCAGGGGTGTCTGGACGCCGGGGCGCACAACGTCCTTGTCGTCGACGGTCACGGCCACGGGGCCATCAACCCGCTGCTTCTGCATCCCGAGGCCAAGCTCCTGTTCGGTCGGCCGATAGGCTATCCCTTCGGGTGTGACGAGTCCTTCGACGCGGCCCTGATGATCGGCCAGCACGCCAAGTCCAACACCGACGGCGGTCACCTGAGCCACACCGGCTCGTTCTCGGTGGAGGATGAGACGATCAACGGGATTTCGGTGGGGGAGATGGGCATCAACATGCTGTTTTGCGCATATTTCGGGGTGCCGACGGTCATGGTCGCGGGCGATGTGGCTGCGGGCGAGGAGGCACGGGCGCTGGTGCCCGAGATCGAGACGGCCGAGGTGAAGAGAGGCCTCAGCCGCGGCGAGGCCCGGGGCCTGACGGGCGACGAGAACAGCCGGTTCAACGGGGCGGCAATCCATCTGCACCCCACCAAGGCCCGGGAGCTGGTGCGCAATCGGGCCATGCGGGCCATCGAGCGCCGCCACGAGATCAGCCGCTTCTGGATCGAGCCGCCGTACGAGCGGGTGCTGAGGATGCGGAAGACCGCCGATGGACCCGGCAGGGTCGGGCGCGCGCAGGCCAACGACCTTTTGCAGCTTCTGGCCGAGCCGCTGAAGTGGGAGGAAGGGTAGAGGTCTGGTGGAACCGGCGTTTGGAGCGACACCGCGGAGGCAAGCGGGCCCCGATGGTGACTTGTAGAAGCGTGGCCGAGGAGTCCACATTCGCAGGGGAGTGTCATTCTGAGAGCGTCCGCTCCCGGAGGGAGCAGCTCGAATGATCTCCCGGGATATCGCGAGATCCCTCGCCCAGGCGGCGCAAGCCCGGGCCTGCGCCGCCGGCGCTTCAGGATCACATCCTCACGGCAGCCCTGGCTTTTCGGCCGCGCCTCTAGTCCCTCAGCCATCCTTCCTGGCAGGCGACGGTGCCCGCGCGTCCCGGGAGCCTGCCCGCCACGACGCGGGCCGGAACGCCCGCGCCGGTACCGGTCACCGCTGCCGCCAGTTCGGCGAGGGTGAAGAACTCCGCGCCCGCCTGGCGAAGGCCCAGCAGGAACTGCTCGAACCAGTCAATCCAGCCCTTGCCCTCGATCTCGGCGTGTGCGGTAAAGACGTGGGCCGCTCCGGGAGGGCCGGCGCCCGGCCGGAGCGGAGCCGGCGCCCGCTCACACAGCCCCAGCACGTGGTCCAGCAGATCGGCCTCCGCCACCGCCGGGTCGGCCAGTAGCTCGTCCAGGGTGGGCAGGGTGGTGGGCAATTGCGGCACCGAAGAGGGCGCGCCATCCACCAGGGGCAGGAACGGGCACCAGCCCCGAGTGTCGGAGGCGTAGCTCAGGCCCATCTCCTGCTCTATTCTCAGGCTGGCCTCGGTGGCCTGCCAGCCGGGGGCCGCGAAGGCCATGCAGGGGTGGCCCGCGACGCTTTCGAAGGCCCGGGCCGCCCTGGACATCTCCACCCGGATACGCTCCTCATCCCAGCGGCCCAGATAGTCGTGCCACGACACGTGGTCAAACCCGTGGACGATCACCTCGTGTCCCGCCTTCTGCAGGCTCCGGATCAAGTCCGGGCGAGCCAGGCCGATGTTCGGCGAGGGCAGCAGGGTGCCGTACAGCGAGGTGCGCAACCCATAGGCCGAGTGCGCCCGGGTACGCACCATCTTGGCCAGGAACCCCTTCTGGGTGAAAAACCGCCTCACCGCGCGTCCCGACCGGTCCGGGCCCATCGCGATGCAGAAGGTCGCCCGCAGGCCCTGACGCCTGAGCAGATCCGCAAGACGGGGCACACCCACCAAGAGGCCCTGGGAGGTGTCGACGTCGATCTTCAGGCAGAGGGTGAGTTGTTTGTCGGGCATGTCCATCATCCGAAGGCGGCGCGCGCGTGAACCCACGCCGGGGATAGAGTCTCAGCTACTCCTCGGCCACACGCCGGAAGTGATCGATGGTGGCCGCCAGCCCCTCCTCAAGCCCCACCTCCGCCCGGCAGCCCAGGAGACGCTCCATGCGTCCGCAGTCCGGCACCCGCCGCGGCACATCCTCATAGCTTTCGCCGTACACACTCTCCTGCGGCACACAGACAATGGCGGACCTCGAGCCACAGAGACGCACGACGGCCTCCGCAAGCTGCTTGATTGTGGTCTCCACCGGACGGCCGATGTTGATGATCTGGCCGACCGCCTCGGGCCGCAGGGCGGCCTGCAGCGTGGCGCATATGGCGTCCTCGATGTAAGTGAAACAGCGCGTCTGCGAGCCGTCGCCCACCAGCGTGATGGGGCGATCGCGAAGCGCCTGCCCCAGGAAGACGGTCACGACCCGGCCCTGATCCAGAGCGTCCAGGCGCGGGCCATAGACGTTGAAGTATCGCAGCACCACCACCGGAAGCCCCAGCTTGGCATAGGCGAAGCAGAAGTGCTCCCCCGCCGCCTTCGAGGTGGAATAGGACCAGCGGTCGATCTGCGTCGAGCCCAGGACCCGGTCGTCCTCCTCGCTCCACGGCACTTTGGGGTTCCTGCCGTAGACCTCGCTGGTGCTGCTGAAGACCACCTTCTTGCCGTGCTTGTGGGCGCAACGCAAAACGATCTGGGTGCCGTTCACGTTCACATTCAAGACGGCATAGGGGTCGGCCACATAGTGCTCGACGCCGACAACCGCCGCCAGATGGTACACCACATCGGCCTGCGCCACCAGAGCGTCGACCATCGGCTCGTTGAGCACGGTATCGTGAACATAGGAAAACGCCGGATTCTCCAGGAGGTGGAGCACCTTGTCCTTGGGGCCGAAATCCAGACAGCACACCCGGTCGCCCCGGGCAAGATGCGCCTCGCACAGGAAGGAACCCACAAACCCGGCGCCACCGGTAACCAAAACTCTCATCAACTCAGTAAGCCTCCAGAAGGCACGCCGGATTCGCAGCAGGGGGCCCGGGGCCAGGGCCTGCCCGATAGGTCCAGATGTCCGGCCGACAAGGCCTGCCTTGGCCGGAATTGTCATTCTGAGAGCGTCGGCTCCCGAAGGGAGCAGCTCGAGGAATCTCCTGGGATATAGCGAGATCCTTCGCGCAAGCAGCACTTGTGACGCCGGCGCTCCAGGATGACGTCTTCACGGCAAGCCCGGCTTTTGGGCCGGACCTCTAGATCAGCCTCCGCCCCGCGGCCAGCCCGTACTGCTCCCAGAAGGCAGGGCCTCCCAGCTCAGGGGCCCCGTAGTACTGTGCGCGCTTCACCAGCAGCCCGTCTTCGCCCGTGGCCACCACGAAGCCCTCCGCCGCCGGTGCAATCACCGTCCCGGGCTCCACCGCCGCCCCTACACCAGAATCCGCTAGCGGCCGGCTCTCCCAGATGTAGAGTCGCCCCGCCTGCGTGTCCACGAAGGCGCCGGGATAAGGGTGGGTCACGGCCCGGACGAGATTGTGGATGCGCCCGGCCGGCCAACTCCATTCGAAGCGCCCGTCCTGAGGCGTGCGGCGGCCGACGTAGGTGGCAAGACTCTCGTCCTGTGCCACTCGTGGCGCCCGTCCCTGTCGCAGGGCGGGCCAGGTGCCACAAAGCACTTCCACGGTGGCAGCGGCCAGCTTGTGGTAGACAGTCAGGGCCGTGTCCTCCGGGGAGATCGCCACCTTGGCCTGGGCCACGATATCCCCCGCGTCGGCGCGTGGCACCATATGGTGCAAAGTCATCCCCGTTTCGGTCTCACCATTGACGAGCACCCAGTTCACCGGCGCGCGCCCCCGGTATCGGGGCAGCAGGGAGCCGTGGAGGTTCAAAGCGGCCCGGCGGGCCGTCCCCAGCGCCGGGGACTTGAGCAACTGCCGGTACCAGGCGCAAAGCAGGATATCCGGGGCCAGTGCCTCCAGTAGCTCCACAGACTCCGGTGCATTGACATCCTCCGGGGAGAACACCGGCACCCCGCGGCTGCGGGCGAGCTCGGCGGCCGAGGGCCACCAGACCTCCTCCCCCGGCGCGTCGGCATGGGTCCACAGCCCCACGACCTCGTCCTCGGCCTCATCCAGGAGGAAGGACAGGGCAGTATGGCCGATCAGTTGATACCCCAGTACGACGATGCGCACCGGCACCTTCCTCTCCGGGGCCGGTCGTGGCCTTTGATCGGCCTACCCGGACGCAGGCGCCTCGGGTTCTCGGGTCACAACCTGCTCGATGATGAACGCCGGCCTGCCCCGGGCCTCGTCGTGGACCCTGGACAGCATTCCCGCAAGGAAGCCGAAGATCGCCACCTGCAGCCCCACGATGAGAAGCAGGCCTCCGGCGAGGCCAAGCAAGTCCAGCTCCGCAGGCCCCCCCAGGAGGCGGCGCACCACGACGGCCGCGGCGATCAGGAGACCCGCGAAGGCCAGCACGGCTCCTGTGCCCTGGGCCCAGCGGCACGAGACGTGGGGCAGACTCATGAGCAGGTCCCAGTTCAGCCGCCACAAGGCGGCCCAGGAGTACTTGCTCTCCCCGCCCCGCCGGGGCGCGTGTTCCACCTCCACCTCGGTCACGCTGCGGGCAAAGCAGTTGGCCAGGACGGGGAGGTAGGTGCAGCGCTCCGGGCACTGCAAGAGCGCGTCCACCACCCGGCGCGAGTAGGCCCGGAGCATGCAGCCATAGTCGTGGAGGCGATGGCCGGTGGCGGCCCCCACGATGCGGTTCATCGCCCAGGACGCGGCTTTCCGACTCAGCGCGTCCCGGCGCCGTCTCCGCCAGCCCGCCACCACGTCGTGACCCTGACAGGCCAGGGCCACGAGCTTGGGGATCTCCGAGGGTGGATTCTGCCCATCGGCGTCCAGGGTGACGATCACATCGCCCCCCGCGTACTCCAGGCCGGCACGGATCGCCGCATGCTGGCCGAAGTTGCGGGTCAGGCGTACGCAGGTGACCGAGGCCACGCGGCTGCGGAAGGCATCCAATAGCTCCGGGGAGCCATCGGAGCTGCCGTCATCCACCAGGATGATCTCGGTGCCTCCGGGCAGCCACGGCAGGACGCGCTCCAGGGCGTCCAGGAACTGGGGCAGGCAAGCCTCCTCGTTATAGACCGGCACGACGATACTGGTGGCCGCGGCCTCGGTGTCCATCAGGCCCTACCTCCTCCCGCAGCATCCGGACCGCCCCGGGGCGCGACGCGTCTGGGCAAGAGCAGCATCGGGGGCGTGATGTCCCTCGGTGGCAGGGCGGCCAGGCCCATGAGAGCCAGGAACCCGTCGTTACCCACCAGCACATTGCGGCTATTGGCCGCCACCAGATGCAGGCTCCCCCAGGCTCGCACTCGTGGCCAGTCCTGGGGACGCAGGTTCACCAGCAGCGGCCCTCCCTTTGCCATGGTCTGCAGCTTCTCCTCGCCTGTGACGAAGAACCGCGGGTCCGGCTCCCTGCCGGCTCCGAAGGCCAGCTCGCCCAGGTTGTCCACCATGATGATCCGGCGGCGCTGGTAGAAGCCCAGGCTGTGATCGTACGTGCGCAGCTCGGCGATGCGCACCTGCTCGGGCAGCGGTTGTGGCATCTGCTCCAGGAGAATGGGCGTACGCCTGTAGTCGGCGGTGAGCGAGACGGCCTGTAGCAGGCCCGGGAGCAAGAGCAACAGACACAGGCCCTGTGCCAGAGGCAGGTACCGTCGCCAGACCCCCGCCGCCAGCGACATCCCCGCTCCCAGGGCCAGCCCCACCTGAAGCAGCCACAGCGGCTCGGCCATGGGAACGTAGCGGTTGTGCCGCGCGACCACGGCCAGCACCGGAATCAGCAACACCAAGAAGCCCGCCGTGAGCCAGGCGTAGAGCCGTCCCGTGGCCGCGGGCAGAAACCGGGCTTCGCCCTCGCCGCCCGGACGGTCCGCCCCCAGCATGTGCCGCGCCACCAAGATCGCCAGCGCCGGGAAGGCGGGCAGAATGTACGGTACCAACTTGCAGCGGCTCAAACTGAAGAGCCCCACCACGCAGACAATCCAGATCAGCAGGTACAGCGTGCTTTGGGTATCGTCGTCGCACTCACCCGTTCGCCACCGCCGCAACAGGCCTCGCCCCGCCTGCACCAGAGCCCCGAAAAGCGGAACGCCCCACAGGCCCATGCACACCGGCAGCACCGCCACGAAGAACCACACCGGCTTGGCGTGCTCGACACTTCCTACCCGGCCCAGATGCTGCACGACGAAGTAGAAGTGCCAGAACTCCGGGTTCCTGAGCCCCACCGCCAGATGCCACGGGACGGTGACAAGGGCAAACAGCAGCGGCCCCGGCCACCACAAGAGGCTCGGCAGCTCTCGCAGTCGCCGGGTGGCCAGAAGAAAGCCGCCGAGGACGAGGGCGCAAAGCACCAGAGCCACCGGGCCCTTGCTCATCACCGCCAGACCCAGCGCAGCCCATGCCGCCACGTACCGGCCCCGGCGCCCCGAAGCCAGACCCAGCCACGCCGCCCCCCAGGTACAGAGCAAGAGCAGCGAGAAGGTCCCGTCGATGATGGGCAGCCGGGCCATCACCAGCGGCAGCAGGCCGGTGAGGTAGACCCAGGAGGACAGCAGGGCCACGCGGTCTCCAAACATGCGCCGGCTGAGGAGATAGATCACCAGGACGGTGAGCAGACCGGCGACCACGGGCACCAGCCGCACCGCCCATTCCGTCTCCCCGCAGGCCCAAAGCGAGGCGGCCGTCGCCCAGTAGAACAAGGGGGGCTTTTCAAGGTACTTGACGTAGTTCAGCCGCGGGGTGACGAAGTCACCGCTTTCCAGCATCTCCCGGGCCACCTCGGCATAGCGGCCCTCGTCGGGATCCAGAAGCGGATAGGCGCCGATACCGGCCAGGTACACTACCGCGGCCACCGCCAGGATGCCGGCCGGCCGGTAGCGGCTCAGGGGCCCGGGGGCCGAGGTGTCGTCGATCGGCTGCATGTCTATCCGCCACCGGCTGAAGCGATGGAACGACCCGTGAGGAGAAGCCTCCGCCCCGTCCCCATCACGACGCAGGCAGCGCCCGCGTTCTCAGCCCCGGCATCAGGAGCTGCGGTGGGGCGGTGACGCTGTCCTGCGGCCAAGGTGCCAGTCCGGTGCGCTCCAGCAACTCGTCATTGCCTGAAAGCACATAGTTGCTATTGGCCGCCAGCGGACGGAAAACGCCCCAATCCCGGGCCTGCTCCCAGTCCTCGCGGGTCAGGACCAGGAGCACCGGCCCCTCTGCGGCGAAGCGCTTGATGCTCTCGGCCCCGGAGGCGAACCACTCCGGCGGAGCGTCGGGCTTGCCGATACGGTCCTGCAACTCCCCGCTCTTGTCCACCAGGGCGACCCGGCGCCGGGTGTAGAAGCCCACACTCTGATCGTACGTGTGCCAGTGGACGATCTTCACCTCCGGCGGCAGCTCCACCGGCAGGTGCTTGACGAGATACCCCGCCTGAAGGTACGGCACCGCCTGGGGGAGCATGTGCAGCGCCGAGAACAAGAAGCCCAGAGTGAAGGCCCCGGCGGCGAGGCCGATGGCGGAGGGTCTCAGGAACGCCGTGGCGAGCAGAGCCATGCCGGCCACGATCGCCGCCCATTGCAGCGGGACAGCGGCGGCGGCGGCGATGCCACCGGGGACAAGGTCCTGATCCTGCGCCAGCGAGGGCACCGCCACACCGATGGCGATGGCCAAGAGCCCCATGAGCGCCGCGGCCGCCCTGGCCCCCCGGCGCTGCAGGCCTCCGCCCTCCACATACATCCCCAGCAGCAGAGCCACCGCCGGGAAGGCCGGCAGCACATAGGTGGAGAGCTTCGCCGCGCTGAGAGAGAAGAACCCTACGACAACCACAAGCCAGACCACCAGAAACAGGGCCAGCGCACCCCGACCGGCTTTCGCGTCGGTCGGGCTTTCCAGCCCGATTCGGTCGTTGGCAGACACCTTGGGCGATTCTTCCCCGCCGACCCCCGCGTCGGTCGGGCCTTCCGGCCCGACTCGGTCGTTGGCACCACGGTCGCCTTTCTCGCGCTCGCCGTCCCGCCTCAACAGCCTCACCCCCGCAAGGGCTGCTCGAACCGATTCCAGCCCCGCCGGGAAGGCCAGCATCATCCAGCCCCCGAGGCCGGCGAGGATCACTACTGGGAAGAACCACACCGGCTGGGTGTGCTCCTCGCCCACGTAGAACTCTTGCCCCCCGAAGAACCGGGCGAAGTGCTGGACGACGAAATGGTAATGCAGAAAGTCCGGGTTGCGCAGACTGACCGCCACATACCAGGGCAAGGTGATGAGCAAAAACAGCGGCACCCCGGGCCACCATGCCATCTTGCCCAAAGCCATCAGGTCTCTGCGCAGCACCAGGAAGCAGAGCACAATGGCGCCGGTGAGGACGAGGGCGACGATGCCCTTGGTCATGGTGGCAAGACCTAAGAAGACCCAGGCGGCGATATACCAGCGCCGCGAGACCCGGGACTCCAGTGCATTATACCCCAGAAACCAACAGGCCCAGGTGGCGGTGAGAGTGAGGGCAAACAGCGTATCGGTGTTGGGCACCCGGGCGATACCCAGAGGCACAAGGCTCGTTAGGAACGCCCCGGCGGCCAGGAGCCCGCCGCGCCGGGAGATCACGCGGCCGCCGAAGGCCCCGACGACGAGGAAGGTGAGAAACCCGGAGAGCGCGGGGGCCAGGCGGGCGGCGAACTCGTTGGCACCGAAGACGGCCATGCAGCCGGCGCCCAGCCAGTAGTACAGCGGGGGCTTGTGATAGTGATGGGCGTAGTTGAGTCGGGGGGTGATGAAGTCCCCGGTCTGGAGGATCTCCCGGGGCATCTCGGCGTAGCGCCCCTCATCGGGGTCGAAGAGCGTGTAGGCTCCCAGTCCGGTGAAGTAGGAGACGGCGGCGATGGCGACGAGGAGCCACGGCAGATAGCGGGCGCCGGGAGCTCCCGTCTGGCTTCGATCTGGCATAGTGCACATTCCGCGCGCCGGGCGCGCAAGGGGAGATTGCCCGGAGCCGCTCCAGCAACTCCCGAGCGCAGGAAGAGTGGCAACAGGCTACCATGAAACGGGTGGAGGTGCAAGAACGAGCCTCCGCCGGACGGAGCCCCGACGTGCGCAACGCCGGGTCGCCTGTCGCATTCGCGGGCGCCACCGCCCCTCGCTCTTGCAGGCCCCACCTCCTCGTCCGGCGAACTGTGCCTCGGTCCCAGAGGTGCGGCCGAGAACCCCGCTTCGCCGGGAATGTCATTCTGAGAGCGTCCGCTCCCGAAGGGAGCAGCTCGAAGAATCTCCCGGCATTCAGCGAGATCCTTCGCTATCTCGCTGGCGCGAGATGGACGCTCAGGATGACATGAGCCGGGCCGGCCGGGCCGCTCGGCCGGGCTTCCAGTTCCCAGCCTTCCTCAAGGCGGTGATGCCGTGCCTTCCCGAACTGCCTTCATCTCCTTGTCCGTGCTCCTATGCGTGGCCGCATGTGCCGCCGACATCCCGGCGCCCCCTGCGCCACGGCTCGGGGTGACGGTCGTGGACGACTTCGCCTTCAACACCCCACAGGGGGCCGCCGAGGCCTGGCGTGCGGCGATACCCGATGTCGCCCCCGCCGAGGCCGTCGTGCTCGAGGGCCGCCCGGCTTTGAAGCTCACCTGCAATTTCGCCGAAACCACTATCCCTCGCGGCGCCTGGGACAGGGACGTCGACCTCGACCTCAGCGTCGCCTCCGCCTTCAGCTTCGACGTCTACGCCGAGAATCTGCAGGCCATCTCCTACGCGCACCTGTACATCCGCAGCGGACCCGGCTGGTACGGCTGCGAGTGGTACCCGGAGGCGGAGGGCAAGTGGTGCCACGTGCGCCTGCGCAAGAGCCACTTCCATGTGGACAAGCCCGGCGCCGGCTGGGCGCGGATCGATGCCATCCGCTTCAGCCCCTGGGCGATGAAGCGCGAGGATGCCACGCTGTACATCGCCAACCTCGCCGTGGAAAGCGCCGCCGCGCCGGCGCTGATCCTGCGCCAGGAGTACACCGACCCGGCCCAGAGCGGCGACCAGGCAAACGCCAACAGATTCACCCAGACCGTGGCGGACCTGCTGGAAGACAGCGGAATCTCCCTGCCGGTGGTGAACTCGCCGGACTTGAGCGCCGAGATCCTCACCGCGGCCGAAGTCGTCCTCATGCCCTATGCCTCGGGCATGCAGCCCGAGACGGTGCAGTTGCTGGCAGACTTCATCGACGGGGGCGGCAAGATCATCGCCTGTTTCTCGGCTCCGGGTCCCATCGCCGAGCGCCTAGGTATCGCCTCACAGACGTGGCGCGGAGCGGCATTTGCGGGCGAGTTCTCCGCGATGCATCTTGCGGAGGGTGAGCTGCCCGAGGTCCCGCGGGTACTGGGCCAAAGCTCCTGGGGCATCCTGCAGGTGGAGCCCGCGGCGGATGTGGGCCGGGTGGCGGCGTGGTGGCAGTCGAAAGACGGCGAGCGCACCGATGCACCGGCGATTGTGCTCTGTGCAAACGGTGCCTACATCTCCCACGTGATCCTCGACGACGATCCCGCCGGGAAGCGGGCGCTGCTCAAGGAACTGATCGCCCGGCACTGTCCGCAGGTGCGCCGGCAGGCCGCCGAGGCCCGCCTGGCGACGCTGGGTACCGGCCTGGGAGCCGTGGACTGGGAGGCCGCTTCAGAGCTGGTTAGTGCGCAGCCCGCCTATGGCGAGCGGGCGGCGGCGGCGTTGGCCAAAGCAGACGACCTCCGCGCCGAAGCCCTGGCCGTTCTGGAGGCGGGGCGCCACAACGAGGCCTTCGGTCTGGCCGAGCAGGCCGATGACCAGATCCTGCAGGCCTTCTGCCTTGCGCAGCGCAGCCTATGGCCGGAGTTCCGCGCCACCTGGTGCCACCCGGTGCAGGGCGTGGCGGGGCAAAGCTGGGACGAGACCGCCGCCTTGCTCAAGCGCAACGGAATCGACCACCTGCTGCTCAATGCGCTGCACGGCGCCTCCGCCGGCTACGAGAGCAAAGTGCTCCCCGCCGATACCACTTTGCCCTCGGGCGGCAACGCCTTCTCAGAGTGCATTGAAGCGTGCCGCAAGCACGACCTGAAGCTGCATGTCTGGATGACCAACTACCAGACCCACGGCCACGCGCCTGCACAGTTCGTCGAGCAGCTCCGGGCCGAGGGCCGGCTGCAGGTGGATGTGAACGGTGAGACCTCCGAGCAGCTCTGTCCCTCCGATGACCGCAACGTGGCTTTGCAGCGCGATGCCATGGTGGAGGCCGCGCTCATCGACGGCGTGGCGGGCGTTCACTTCGACTACATCCGCTATCCGGACGAGAAGAAGTGCTTCTGTCCCACATGCCGGCGCAAGTTCGAGGAGCGGCTCGGCCACGCGGTGGGCAACTGGCCCGGGGACGTGCTGGCGCAAGGCCCGCTGCGACGGCAGTGGCTGCAGTTTCGGTGCGATCAGATCACCCGACTGGTGCGCGAGGTGAGCCGGGAGGTGCGCCGGGGCGCCCCGGACTGCATGGTCTCGGCGGCGGTGTTCAGCAGCTTTCCGCTGTGCAAAGACAGCGTGGGTCAGGACTGGAAGCTGTGGGTGGACGAGGGCCTGCTGGACTTCGTCTGCCCCATGAACTACACAGGCAGCGACGCGGAGTTCGAGAGCCGAGTCAAAAGCCAGCTTGAGATCGTGGCGGGGCAGGTCCCCTGCTATCCGGGGATCGGGCTCTTGGAGCACAAGAGCCCGGCGGATGCGGTGCGGCAGATCGAGATCACCCGCAGGCTGAAGACGGGGGGCTTCGTGATCTGGTCGGTGTACCCGCAGTACATGGCCACCTACCCGCTGCTGGGCATGGGCGTGACGGCGAGGTAGCGCCGCCAGGGGGGGCGTAACGTAGGCCGCACGCCGCTGTCTCGACCCGCCGGCTCTGAATGTGTCCCCCCGCTACCGGCAGGAGGGATGTGGCCGTCGGGGAGCGAACTTGCTCCTGCCAGCAGGGGTGGGTGGCCTCACGACGCTGCCGGAAAGGACTTCAGTCATGTCTACCGGGGCGCAGTATCCCATGCTGTTTGGACCGGTGACGATCGCCGGCCTGCGGCTTGCCAACCGTGTGGTCATGCCCCCCATGGCCACGGCGATGGAGATCGGCTCGCCGCAGTTCTGCGCCTGGTACGAGGCCCGGGCCCACGGGGGCGTCGGCCTCATCGTGATGGAATCCATCTCCGTGGACCTGCTCCTGCGCGACGACATTTGCGAGCGTCTCCAGGAGACCGTGGAGACGATCCACGAGCACTCCGTCCCGGTACTCGTCCAGCTCTTCCAGCCCTCCACGGCTCGGGATGGCGGCCCCTTTGCACCCTCCGAGACACCCGAGGCCCGGGCGGCTACCGAGGCCGAGCTGGATGCCATGCCCGGGCGGTTTTCCACCGCCGCCGGCCGCTGCAGGGAGGTGGGCTTCGACGGAGTCGAGCCCCACGGCGCCCACGGGTACTTCCTCAACCAGATGTTCGATCCCGGCAGCAACCGACGTGAGGACAAGTACGGCGCCGACCTGCAGGGCCGCATGCGCCTGGGGCTTCAGATCGTCCGCGCCATCCGCGCGGCCTGCGGCAAGTACCCCCTGTTCTACCGCCATACGGCCCACGGAGAGCACTATACACTGGAGGATTCCATCGAGTTTTGCCGACAACTGGTGGCCGCGGGCGTGGATGTGCTGGACATCTCGCCCTCCATGGACAAGTCTCACGCGGATATCGCGGCCCGGGTGAAGGCGGCCGTGGGCGCGCCGGTCCTCGCGGTTCAGGGCATGGAAGACCCGGAGGTGGCCGAGGAGGCGCTGCAGGCCGGGCGCTGCGACCTGTGCGCCGTGGGCCGCCAGCTCATCGCCGATGCCGACTGGCCGCTGAAAGTCCGCGAGGGCCGCCGGGACGAGATCATCGCCTGCACCAAGTGCAACATCAAGTGCTTCGGCCACCTCGGCCAGGGCATTCCCATCGGCTGCGAGCGAAACCCCCAGTCGGGCAATGAGTACCGGATGATCTAGGCGGCAGGGGCCAGGGGCCGGATGCCTACATGGGCGCGGTGCTTGACGCTTGAAGCAGGTTCTGGGGCTCGTCCCTGCCGCTTGTGGTCGTCCCGTCCACTCAGACCATGCAGGATACCGCCGGGCACCGACTCACGTCAT